>NZ_JAUBTV010000001.1:111996-231935 GCF_036705145.1 Microcoleus sp. B5-D4
CCGCCGACACCGCCGACACCGCCGACACCGCCGACACCGCCGACACCGACACCGCCGACACCGCCGACACCGCCGACGCCGACACCGCCGACGCCGACACCGCCGACACCGCCGACGCCGACGCCGATAGTTGGAAGTCCTGGCATTGTTATTAGTCCGGCATCGGGATTAGTAACTACAGAAGCAGGTGGCACAGACCAATTCACCATCAGACTCAACAGCCAACCTAATGCTGATGTGAGAATTGATTTGCGTAGCAGCAATGAGGCAGAGGGAGTAATTTCAACGGACTCGATTACCTTCAATTCTGCTAATTGGAATCAGTGGCAGACTATTACGATAACGGGTGTGGACGATCGAGTATTTGACTTCGATAAGACTTATCAGATTGTCACTGCCCCTGCTGTGAGTGCGGATAGTAACTACAACGGCCTCAATGCACCGGATGCGACTGTTGTTAACAGGGGTAACACCATACCGCCATCTAACGATCTGCCTCTTGGTGGTCCTAACAACGATCAGATTCTTGGTATTCCCACGGTAATTTTTTCCCCAGCTACTTACCAAGTCAATGAAAGTCGCACAGGAACCGTTCAGAAACAAATTACCCTCACTCGCACTGGGGATCTAAGCAACTTTTCCACGGTGTGGCTAGAACCTCCTACTGGTTCAGCGACTTTGGGAATAGATTGGAACGTTCCCCCCAATTTCTCTCCTGAACTCACATTTAACCCAGGCGAAAATAGCAAAACTTTCACAATTGACATCTTACGGGATGGTCAATTTGAGGGAACAGAAGAAATTGCGTTTCGGATCGCCAATGGGGGGGTTAATGTCAATATCGGCACCCAAAACACTGCTACTTTGCAAATTTTGGATGCTGAGGGGCCTCCTACAATTAATTTCTCCCCAGCTACTTACCAAGTCAATGAAAGTCCCACAGGAATCGTTCAGAAACAAATTACCCTCACTCGCACTGGGAATCTAAACAACTTTTCCAGGGTGTACCTAGAACCTCCTACTGGTTCAGCGACTTACGGAACAGATTGGAACGTTGCCCCCAATTTCTCTCCTGAACTCACCTTTAACCCAGGCGAAAATACCAAAACTTTCACAATTGACATTTTTCCGGATGGTCAATTTGAGGGAACAGAAGAAATTGCGTTTCGGATCACCAATCGGGATAATTCCATTATTGGCACCCAAAACACTGCTACCTTGCAAATTTTCGATGCTGAGGGGCCTCCTACAATTAATTTTTCCGAAGCTACTTACCAAGTCAATGAAAGTCGCACAGGAATCGTTCAGAAACAAATTACCCTCACTCGCACTGGGAATCTAAACAACTTTTCCAGGGTGTACCTAGAACCTCCTACTGGTTCAGCGACTTTCAGAACAGATTGGAACTTTCCCCCCAATTTCTTTCCTGAACTCACATTTAACCCAGGCGAAAATACCAAAACTTTCACAATTGACGTTTTTCCCGATGGTCAGTTTGAGGGAACAGAAGAAATTGCGTTTCGGATCACCAATCGGGATAATTCCATTATTGGCACCCAAAACACTGCCAGTCTGAAAATTATCGATGCTGAATCTATACTCAACAACAATTCGCCGAAGTTGAATAATCCCATCAGCAATCAACGTGATGCCAATCCCCGCAGCGACTTCAGTTTCAGTTTGACTCTTGCTCCAAATACGTTTATTGATCCCGATCCAGGTGACAGCCTCACTTACTCCTACTCCATCAATCTAAATCCGAACTTCCTCCCCCTCTGGCTGACCCTCGACCCCAATACCGGCACCATCATTCCACCCGATTGGCTTAAGTTCGACCCGAATACGCTGACCTTTAGCGTGGATTTCGATGCGCCCAATGTCCCCCCATCATTCTCGTTGCCAATTACGGTGACAGCAACGGACAATGCCGGTGCCACTGCCAGCGACAATTTCAACCTGTTCCGCGATAGCATTCGTGGTCTCGTAATTGACGGTTATATCTCCGGTGCTACTCTCTTCCTAGACGCCAACAAAAACGGCATCCTCGATGCCAACGAACCATCCACCACAACTAACAGCAGCGGTGAGTTTAATCTCAACATCCCCTTCGACATTTTCGACACCAACAACAACGGAGAAATCGACCCATCAGAAGGCAATCTAGTAGCCATAGGAGGCATTGACACCGCCACCGGCTTACCCCTAGAAACACCAGTCACCGCACCACCAGATGCGAGTGTAGTCACCCTCCTAACCACCTTAGTCGCCGACTTAACCGACCAAGGAATTGCACAAGAAGAAGCACAATCTTTAGTCAAAGCCGCCCTTTCTCTCCCCGCTGACATTGACCTAACTAGCTTAGATCCAATAGCAGCTACCAACAACAACATACCGGGCGGCGTCCAAGTCTTAGCAGAAATGGTGAAAGTCCAAAACTTCATCACTCAAACTGCCGCTTTGATTGACGGTGCATCCAGTGCAGCTAGTCACGATATTGTCAAGGCTGTTGTCAGTTCAATTACCAATCAAATTCAATCCGGTACAGTCTTAAACCTCAGCAATGCCGCAGCCTTAGAACCAATCATTCAGCAAGCAGCCACTAAAATCCAGCAAATAGACCCCAGTTTCAACTCTCAACAAGTCAGCCAAATTACATCGCAATCCGCGACAGTAATGGCAACAGCAAATCAACGCATTGATGCGGCTGTCTCCAACCCAACAGGAACATCAATTCCTGAATCACTTGCCCGCCTCCAACAAGTAGCCTTGGGCCCAACCACTCAAGACTTCAAAGAAGTTGGTACCGGAAATAAACCTATTTCCCAGCTAGTTGCTGACAATACTGGTACTGCTTTAGATAGCAGAATTGAAGCTGTAGTATTGCCTGTTGGGATTGCCACTCCTGTTGTCAGCGGCGATGCTGATTTGGGCAGCAATTCCCCGGATGCAATTCTCGGTACAAATGGCGACGATATCCTGACGGGCGACAGCGGGAATAATGTGTTGATGGGGATGAGGGGCAATGATTCCCTCGATGGCGGCATTGGAAATGACTCGGTTTTCGGTGGCAAAGGTAGCGATACAATCCTGGGAAGTAGCGGTGATGATGTCTTATTTGGCAACCGTGGTGCTGACATTTTGAATGGCGATGATGGTAATGATATTCTTTACGGAGGTAAGGGCGATGATTTACTCAATGGCGGTTTGGGACTTGATACTTTGGTAGGAGGAATGGGAGTAGATAAGTTCCTACTCTCTACCAATTCCGGTACTGATACGATTACTGATTTTGAAGTCGGTAAAGACTTGTTAGTATTGGGTAACGGGTTGAGTTTCTCGCAATTGGCAATTGCTCAAGATAGCGGTTCGACTTTAATCCGGTTGGCACAAACAGGGGAGATTTTAGCTTCTCTCAGTGGTGTTTCTGCTAGCAGTATCAGTGCCGTTAATTTCGGGTTGCTTTAAAGGTTCGTAATGAGGACTTTAGTCCTTATTATTCTTCAGTCTCTTAGAGACGGACTTCGTTTGTATATATGCGGTTTCAACCGCTGACTATCAAGGCCTAGATCCCCCCTAACCCCCCTTAAAAAGGGGAGTAGGGGGTGGGACAAGAATCTTCTCAAAGTCCCCCTTCTTAAGGGGGATTTAGGGGGATCTGGCCTCGGCGGTAAACGAGAGATAAAGAGGGTTTTAGACTTAAGTTGACACCAATAGCCTAAACCCTATTACTTACACATCAGCATCGCTGATATCGCATTCCCGGTAACTGCGAAACTAATCCCAACAATTCCAACTGCAAAAGTATACTAGAAACCGTTCCCGCTTCTAATCCCGCTGCTTCCACAATTACATCAAAAGAAATCGGCCCAGATTCGATCGCACTTAACACCTTAGCCAATTCCGGCTCCAACGGCGGCCCTTGCTTCTCAACCGTCGGATTTGGGGGAAATAGCGACAACTGCTCGGCTCTATCCAATTTTGGCATAGCTCCGAGCATTTCCAATAACCTGTCTTCGCTTAACAGTCGATCGCTATTGGGCAGAATCGGATGAGCACCTTTACTCAGCAACTCCAAACAACCAAAAGAACGCTCATCATCCAATCTTGCCGTCAAAACATACACATCTCGGCAAAAATCATTTGCTTGATAAGCAGTAATTAAAGCGCCCGATTTGTGCGGAGCTTCTATCACGATTGTAGCGCGACTTAAGCCAGCAATTATGCGATTTCGGCGGGGAAAATTAGTTCTATTCGGTTGAGTTCCGACCGGATATTCGCTAATTACCAATCCATGCTGCAAAATGCGATCGCACAACCTCTCATTTTGTTTAGGATATACAATATCTACTCCCGTCCCCACCACTGCAAAAGTCCTTCCTCCCGCCTCCAAACAGCCTGTATGAGCCTCTGTATCAATGCCCGCAGCCAATCCCGAAACCACAGTAAAACCGCTTCTAGCCAAAGCCGTACTAAATTTGCGAGTCCACCTTCTGCCGTATTCCGAAGGGCTGCGAGTACCAACTATTGCCACCGTCGGCGTAATTCCTTGATTCTCTTTTACATCAACTAAACCGCGATAATACAACACTGGTGGCGGATTGGGAATTTCCAATAATAAGCGGGGATAATCTGGATCGGCGGGCGTCCAAAAACAGGGGTTTTTTATAAGATGTTTTTCGATAAATTCTTCAGGATTAAGTTGAGTTCGTTCTTGCAAAATAGTTTCAATTATCTGCTTGCTGAACCCTTGGATTCGCATTAAATCTACTGATTGTGCCGTCCAAGCTTCTGCCAAACTCTTGAAATTTTGGTGCAATCTTTGCAACAAAATCGGCCCGATACCGTTAATTTGCGACCATGCCAACCAGTAAGCGCGTTCTTCTAGCAACGAGTTACCCTCAACTTATCTGAGAATAATTTTATCATCTTCGGTTAAATATAGTAGGGAAACGGCACTGCCGTGTCCTCTATTTCTTGGTTAGGGAAACGGCACTGCCGTGGACTGTATTTTCACAGATAGCCTGGTACAGAAATGGCACTGCCGTGTCCTGTATTTACACGGATTTCAAACTGTTATATAAATATTTTTTTACGAACCGCGAAGGGAATTAAGAGAAAGGTTGACAATTACTGGCTAGGTTTTCCAATCTACGAAACGGGCGTAAATATAAGCAATAATTTCTCCGATCACAGTCCGAAAACCTTCGCTCGATTTCCACCATTCTTGTGAGTTGTAATCTTGCGGTTCCGCCGCTATAATCCCGACTTTAATGTCAGGATTCAGCACTTCTTTGAAAACAATCCAACTTCGGCGGGCGTGAGGGCCAAAGGAATAAAGATTAATTGAGTTAACTTTTAAACCTGAAGTAGAAAACCAATCCCGAAGTGCGATCGCCGAAGCAGCAGTGCGGTGTTTGACAACACTCGCTGCTGGTACTGCTACTACTTTGTTTTTATCAAATCCTAGCGCAATACAAGTCGCGGCAGTTAGTGCGGCATAATTTTTATATTCAGCGAGGTAGAAGCCTTTACTTAAAGGAACTCCTGTGGTAATTAATTGGCGGTATTCGCCTTTTTTGAATTCGGCGATCGCACTTTCGATCGCATAATCGGGCAACCAGCCTTCGACAACCAATATATCTGCTTTAATCGGCGCATTTACCGCCAAAAACGGATGGATATTTGTAATAATTAAGAGCATTAAAATTATCAACCCCGCGCTTGCAATTACCCAACCTTCCCTAGTAATTGCCCAGATTTCTCGACGACGGATTAAACGAATTCTCATTTTAGAGCAATAGGAAGTTCGGCAACGGATTATGTAACGGATGAAAGGGAAAGGGATCACTAAAAGTGTCCAATTCCCTATGCCCCATGCCCCATTCCCAAATTATTGGTGTTTCAGATACTCAAAAACGCTTTTATCCCCGATATCCTGCGGCATCGGTTGAAAAAACTTACGCACAGCAAAGATGATAAACAAAGCGGCCAAAATAGCCAGCAAAAACTGTTCATTTTCCGCTGACAAAAATCCGAAAATATGTCCTAAAATTAAGAGAGGAACTCCCGGAGTCAAAAACTTGGTTTCTAGGCGGTTGAAGCAGAAAGCTTCTTTAAAATAAATACCATTTAAGGCGGCAAAAGTAAAACCAATTCCCCACAACGTGGCGGGATGTTCGTACACTGCTAAAGCTAGAGGTTGGCTGCTTTGTAGGGCGACAAACAGTGCTGCCGCGCCACCGATCGCCCAAAACACCTGTAGTGTTCGGTGTAGCGCAATCATGTAAATGTGAATAGTTGCCAAGCTGACGCCTAAAGCTATCCAGAAACAAGCAAAAACAGGCGTTAAAGCTTGGATTGCGATCGGGTTGTCGCCCTGTTGCAACACCAGAGTAGTGCCGATCGCAAAACACAGCGCCGCCACCCCCAATCCGGCGCGGTAAATCACCACTCCCGTGCGATCGTTTTGAGTAATCGTAAATTCGCCGAATTGTCCTTGATAGACTGGCGATTCATCAGGTGATTTCAGTAGTTGCATTACAGCTTCCTCCTATCAGACACAATGTACTTCTGCCAAGATATACTTTATTGATAAACCGATCCAGCGAGACCGAGCGATGCCTAAATTTAACAAGCCTAAACTTAACCAGCCTAAAGTTAACAAGTCTAAAGTTAACAAGTCTAAAGTGGACGATCGCCCCGATCAAAGCCAATCCCTTCCTTCACAATCCCAACTTCCTCCAGTTCAGCTTGATGAAACCATTGTAGCAGGCAGAAGACCGAAACCGCTAAACGACTTCCAGCACCTCCTGGAGGAATTATCCGAATTGAGATCGGGGTTCGATCCAGAAATGTTAGCGCATCTAGACAAAAATATCCCCTTTAATACCAAGCAATTTGAAACTAAAATCAGCAAAATTTTAGCTTCTAAAAATATTGATTCTACTCTGAAAAATTCAGTCAAATATCTAGAGTACATCAAGCAAAATATTCAACTTCCCTGCCACGTTACCGGCATAGAAGAGTTTGAATGGGAGGAAGAATATACAATGGGTTATGGCAGCAAAAAAGAATATGCAAGACTCAAAAAAACTCAAGCTTCTTATACTGATAGATTCACAATTAATCGGTTAGATGATTTTGTGATTCAGGAAGAAGGCATATTTGTGGAAGTGCAGCGCGTCAGCGATCGCCAAAAGTTTATGTTGCCTTTATTCGAGTTAGAATCAGTTGATGCAAGTTCCCCAAACAATCAGTTATTAGATGATTATGCCGTGTGGTGTATCAATTATTAAGGAAGAGTGGAACAGTGGAAAAGTGGGGGAGAGGAAGAGGGGAAGAGTGGAAGAGTGGGAGAAGGGGAGAGTAGAAGAAGGGGAAAAATATTCCTTCTTCCTTCTTCCTTCTTCCATCGGACTGACATCCGTTACATCCGTTACATCCGTTACATCCGTTACATCCGTTACATAATCCGTTGCCGAACTTCCTTCTTAATTAAATGGAAGCTGGCAAGTGCGATCGCGAAACCAAAGCCAAAGCTTCAACCAAACTGCGAACAGCCGCAATCATCGCCACTTCGCTATTAAGTTGGCTAACAGCAGAACCGACACCAACACCAGCAGCGCCGGCTCCAATAGCGAGGGGTGCAGTGACGCTGGAGATACCGGAAGCGCAGAGTACGGGGACGGATACGGCGCGGGAAATTTCAAAGGCTGCAGCCAAAGTAGGCGCTGCTTTTTCAATTAATCCCAATGTGCCGGCGTGAATTGGTTGAGCGCTAGTACCACCTTCGGTTTGAATGATGTTAGCGCCAGCTTTGACTAATTCAATTGCTAATTGCACTTGTTTGTCGAGTGCCAAAATGTGGGGAACTGTCACAGAAAGAGTGATGTGTGGAAATAACGATCGAGTTTCGCGAGTCAACTGCAAAACTTCCTCAGCTTCAAAGCGGCGGCCTTCTGCGTAGAAAGCATCAAAGTTACCAATTTCAATCAAATCAGCGCCAGCTTCTACCGCAGCCACAAACTTTTCCGGTTCCACCGCCGATACACAAATTGGCAAATTTGTCAACTGTTTTGCCATCAATACCAAATCTCGATCGGCAGCAATATCGACAAAGGAAGCACCGCCGAGATCCGCTGCTTTGACGACAGCCGCAACGTTGGCGGCATCAAAATTATTTAAACCGCTGATAATTTTCAGGGCGCGACCTTGCTCAAAAGCGCGCTGCAATTTAGAATTTACACTCATCGTTAGTTTTCCAACTCAAAAAATTTCTTAGACTCATTTTGACACGAATTAGAACAAATTTTAATTTTTAATTCTTAATAGCGGTAAGGTGCAACCTCAGCACCCTACATAAGTCGATTATGCCTCCAGGACTGTATTTTTTATTTTTATAGCAACCGCCCAGACAGTTAGAACGTTCTTAATTCCTGCAACTATTGTTGTGACTGCATTTCCACATCGATATTCTTCCCTCTTCATTCTTCCATCGGACTGACATCCGTGACATCCGTGACATCCGTTACAGAATCCGTTGCCGAACTTCCCGGCTGGCGAAATTTGTAAACATCTTTGATAACATGTGCCCAGCCGTCAGAGAGAGATTCGAGAATACGAGCTCCCTTTTCTTTCGTCGCCGCCGTCGCATCGCCCAACACACCGCTTTGTGTCAACTCTCGCGTCAGCCAAGCAAAAGGCAAATTCCCTTCCATACTCAGCAAACTGTCTGTTGGTAAACCCTGCGGGTACTCGCAAACTGCGAATTCCATTTTCACCTGCGATGGTAAAATTGACAACATCAAACTCGTTTCTGCATCACCCGCGTGAATTCCAAACTCCAACTCCTTCGCAGTTAATAATTCAGCAGCCACATTCGGAACCCGCCAAACAAACAGCGGAAAAACCGAAAAATCCTGATATTTTTGATGAATATCCCGCGCCGCAATTTCCACTACCTGCGGCTGTCCGCCGTGACCATTCATTAACACTAATTTCCGAAATCCTGCCCGATAAATACTGTCTGCAATTTCAGTTATTACTGCTAAAACTGTCTGAACACTGAGCATAATTGTACCGGGAAAATGGCAGTGTTCGTTCGACTTGCCATAGTACAAAGGCGGCAAAGCATAGGCGGGAATATTTGCGTCTAACTTTGCCAGGGCTTTGCCTGTCACTGCTGTGCTAATTGCCGCATCTACAATTAAAGGCAAATGGGGGCCGTGCTGTTCGATCGCACCTAGCGGCAGAATTATCACAGTATTTTCCTTATCCAGCATAGACTGAATTTCTGTCCAAGTCAGATATGGAAAAAAGCGCGATGCGGGAATAAAATTGTGCATATTGTAGCGACAAGAGCATAGACAACCAAGGCAATTAACTAGCCTGAAAATTAAAAAGTAATTCCCAAGATAGATCACATCTTCTGTCTGTCGGTAGATAATATAATATAGCAGATGCTTTAATAGCGCGCTGATATACGCTCGCCAGCTCAGACAGAAAGACGTAGAGATGACTAATTGATGGAAGCTTGGCAAACCCCACAAACTAATTTAACCGACATTCCGATCGCCGATGAACTGTCGCGCCGCATCCCTCGATCGCACGATCAAAAAGCAGAAAACCGAGCGCTGCAAACGCTGGCTAGACAATTGGCAACCTCACCCCACACCCTGCTCAAAACACTGGTGGCGATCGCTCAAGATTTGTGCGACGCAGGAAGCGTCGGAGTCTGCTTACTAGAAGAAAATGGCAGTTGCGAACAAATCTTTCGGTGGGAGGCATTGGCGGGAGCGTGGGAAGCCGCAGAACACACAAACACACCCCGCACATTGCGTTTGTCGGGAGCAGGTCTCGATCGCCAAACTCCCCAGCTTTACTTCGCTCCCGAACAATACTTCACCGACTTGCAACAGCTAGAATTGCCGATCGCCGAAGCGTTAGTTGTGCCAATGCAAGCAGAAAATCAAACGCTGGGGGCAATATGGATTGTATCTCACGATGCCGATCGCCAGTTCGATGCCGAAGACTTGCGGATTGCGATCTGCCTAGCAGACTTTGCCGTTGCCGCCCTACAAATCGATCGCGCCAATCAAACCAAAGAAGCTTTGTTCGATCGCGCAGAACGCTGGCAGCTAGCCTGTGCCGGCAACAACGACGGCATTTGGGATTACAACCTGCAAACAAATTGCCAGATTCTGAGCGATCGCTGTTTAGAGATTTTGGAACGTCGGCCCGAAGAAGTCAAGGAGTTCAGCCAATTTTTGAGCTACATTCATCCCGATGATGTGGAGAGAATGCAAAGCAATTGGCAGCAACACTTGGATCGAGAAACCTCACATTACTGCGGAGAGTACCGCGTTCGCTGTCCTGACGGGCGCTACAAATGGATTTTAGCCAGAGGGCGAGCAATTTGGGACGAGTCAGGCAATCCCCTGCGGGCCGTAGGTTCCCTGACAGATATCACGGATCGCAAACAAACTGAAATTGCCTTAAAACAAAGCGAAGAACGTTTGAGCGTCGCCATCGAAGGCTCAGGCATGGCAACCTGGGATTTTGACGTGCGAACACATCGAGTAATTTGGTCGGCGACCCATTTCAGCATTTTGGGCTGCGAACAGACACCGGGCGGCGAAGCAAGCGCGGATGTGTGGGAAAAGTGCGTGCATCCAGACGACTTAAAGCAAGTCATGCAAGCAGCCAAAACAGCTCGCCAAACGAGATCGCTCTACTCCCCCGAATACCGGATCATCCGGGCCGATAACGGAGAAATCCGCTGGTTGAGAGCGTTCGGGCGCTATCTCTACGACGCTGCAGGCGAAGCAGTGCGGTTTATCGGAGTATTATTTGATGCTACCGATCGCAAAAAAGCCGAACTCGCTTTGGAAGAAAGCAACAACCGCTTTCAGTTAGCTACAAGAGCGATCGACGGCATGGTGTTTGAGTGGGATTTGGCAGCAAACTCAGTTTACCGTTCCGAGGGATTGTGCTCGATCGTCGGTGTCTGCCCAGAGGATGCACCCGCAACAGCAGAGTGGTGGAGAGAACGCATCCATCCCGTCGATTTGGCACGCATCCAAGCCGGGGGGCAATCAATCTTGACTATTCCCGATCGCTATGAAATCGAGTACCGAGTTCAGCACGAAGACGGGCGCTGGATCGAGGTTTCGGAGCGCGGCTGTTTGATCCGCAACCAGCAAGGTGAAGCGACCAAAATAGTCGGCTTCACCAGCGACATTACCCAGCGCAAACAAGCAGAAGCAGCACTGCGCGATCGTGAAACCCACCTGCAGTTGATTCTCGACAGCGCCAAAGACTATGCCATCTTCACCCTCGACATCGGCGGACACATTACCACTTGGAACGCAGGGGCCGAGAGAGTGCTGGGCTATTCCGAAGCTGAAATCGTCGGGCAGCACGGACGAATCATCTTCACCCCAGAAGACTCAGCAGCCCGAATGCCGGAAGCAGAAATGCACATCGCCCTGACTCAGGGAAAGGCAGAAAACGAGCGCTGGCACCTCCGCAAAGATGGCAGCCGCTTTTGGGGCAGCGGGCTGGTGATGCCCCTGCGCGACGCAGCCGGCGAGGTGCAAGGTTTCCTGAAAATCATGCAGGACAAAACCGAGCGCCGGCAAATAGAAGAAGCACTGCGGCACAGCGAAAATCTCTACCGCACCCTCGCCGATGGCGTCCCGGAATTAATGTGGATCAACACCGCCGACGGCAGGTTAGAGTTTTGCAACCAACACTGGACAACCTACACGGGCATGATGCCAGAATTGCCGCTGCCTGCACCGGTGCTGCAATTATTTCATCCTGATGATCTGCCAGCAGTTGTGGGGACGCGCACTCCTGCGATGGAAGCAGGGGAAGCCTACGAATTCGAGTGTCGGGTACGCAGGTTTGATGGTAATTACCGCTGGCATCTAGCGCGACTTGTTCCCGTCAAAGACAGGAAGGGAAAGGTGGTGCAATGGGCTGGGATTGGCATTGATATTGACGATCGCAAACGAGCCGAAGAAAGCTTAGCAGAAAGCGACCGCCGCTTCCGCTTCTTGGCTGAGTCGCTGCCCCACCTGATTTGGAACGTAAGTTCCGCCGGGGAAATTCGCTTTACCAATCAACAACAATGGTTGGAATATCTGGGAATGTCTTACGAGGAAGCCGTTCAAAGCAATTGGGAATCCCTAGTCCCGCCCTCGGATTTGGCAGAATCTTGGGCCCGCTGGGAAGAATGTCAAATCACCGGAGAAGTTTATCAACTTGAGCTGCGCCTGCGGCGGGCAGCAGACCAGATGGAACGCTGGCATTTGTCCCGCGCCGTGCCAATTCGCGACGCAGGGGGCGAAATTGTCGAGTGGATCGGCACGAATACTGATATTCACGATCGCAAACAAGCCCAACTCAACGAGCAGTTTCTCTCTGATCTCGAAGTCCGCTTGCGGCAGCGCTTCAACCCCGCAGAAATGTTGTCGGAAGCCATGAACTGTCTGGGAGAATATTTAAAAGTCGATCGCTGCATCTGGCACGAAATCGATGTAGAAGCCGATCGGGCAATTGTCCGGCAAGACTGGCACCAGTCCGACCTCGCCAGCACCGTCGGCACCTATCAAATCTCAGACTTTAAGACCCCAGAACTGAAAGCTCTCTCTATAGCAGGTCAAACACTTGTCATCTCAGATATCGCTAATGACCGCCATACAGCGCATTTATTCGATAACTACGGTGCCGTGTCGATTCGTGCTTTGGTCGATGTTCCCTGCCTTCAGGAAGGGCGCTGGGTGGCTCTTTTGCTGGTGACATCAAAGGTGGTTCGGCACTGGCGGCCCGATGAAGTTTGGCTGATGCAAGAAGTGGTGGCTCGCCTCTGGGTGGTGATCCTGCACGCGCGAGCCCTGCATGAGCTGCACGAAAGCGAGGCTCGGTTCCGCGCTCTAGCTGACAACATCGCTCAGTTGGCCTGGATCACAGATCCCACTGGCGGGAGTTTATGGTATAACCAGCGCTGGTTTGAGTACACGGGCCGGGCGCTAGAAGAAATGCTAGGCTGGGGCTGGCAACTGGTACACCACCCGGAACACCTCGATCGCGTTGTCGAAAAATTTAGGCGCTGCATTGAAACAGGGGAACTCTGGGAAGATACTTTCCCCTTGCGCGGCAAAGACGGATCGTACCGCTGGTTTCTCTCCCGCGCCGTGGCGATCCGCGACGATCAAGGCAAGGTACTGCGCTGGTGTGGCACCAACACCGATATTACCGATCAAAAAGTTGCAGAAGCGGAACGGGAACGCCTTCTAGCACGGGAAAAGGCAGCGCGGGAAGAAGCAGAACAGGCTAACCGCATCAAAGACGAATTTTTGGCTGTTTTGTCCCACGAATTGCGGACTCCCTTAAACCCGATTGTGGGGTGGACGAAGCTGCTGCGATCGAACATTTTGACACCGGAAAAGCAGCGTTACGCCTTAGAGACGATCGAGCGCAACGCCAAACTGCAAACCCAGCTTATCGAAGATTTGCTCGACGTGTCGGGGATTCTGCAAGGCAAGGTCAGCTTGAATATTGCACCTGTGGATTTAGCCGAGGTAATCGGCGCTGCTATTGAAACGGTGCGTCTGGCGGCCCAAGTCAAGTCGATTCAAATCAGCACTCAATTTGCACCGAATCTCGGCCCGGTGTTGGGCGATGCGGGCAGACTTCAGCAGGTAGTCTGGAATTTGCTGTCAAATGCCGTCAAGTTCACCCCGCCATCCGGCAAAATCGCAGTTGTTCTCGATCGGGTGGACACCTTGGCCCAAATTACTGTAACTGATACGGGAAAAGGTATCGAACCTGATTTTCTGCCCTATGTATTCGACTACTTCCGGCAAGCTGACAGTACGATGACGCGCAAGTTTGGCGGATTGGGTTTAGGATTGGCGATCGTCCGCCATCTCGTCGAACTCCACGGCGGCACAGTGAAATCCGACAGTCCCGGCGAAGGACAAGGTGCAACCTTGACTGTCAGGATACCTCTGATGCCCATCCCATCTCAGACAAGTCCTGCGGGAACTGCGTCGCCGGGCCAATCCTTCAATTTGAGCGGTATCAAGGTGTTAGCGGTGGATGATGATGCCGATGCGCTAGATTTAGTTGTTTTTCTGCTTGAGGATTGTGGGGCAAGCGTTACAGCAGTTTCTAACGCGGCCGATGCCTTGGCGGTTTTAACTGAGTCTGTGCCGGATTTGCTGTTGAGCGATATAGGAATGCCCGATACCAACGGTTATCTGTTGCTGCGGCAGGTGCGGGCTCTGGCGCCTGACAAAGGGGGACTGGTTCCGGCGATCGCCCTCACGGCTTATGCTGGAGAAATTGACTATCAGCAGGCCCTGGCTGCGGGGTTCCAGCGACACATTTGTAAGCCTTTAGACCCCGACAAGTTGGTGCAGGCGATTGGGGAGGTACTCGATCGATCGGGCAAAAACATTATTTAAGCTTTTTTTGTGTCTGAAAAGTCTTTATTTAATGAACCGCGAAGGCGCTAAGAACTTGAAGGAAAAAAGGAAGAAGAAAGGAAGAATTTAATAATCTCAATTCCGGTTAAATCTGAGATATGGCACCATTGTCAATCAGCGTTTTATTGACGGGCTAGGAGCAATGGCGCACAATAAAATTCACTTTTTGTGGAACAGGCCGAAAAGCCTGTTCATAAAAAACTTATTGACAATGGTGTAACATCTCAGATCTAACCAATTTTATGGTCGTTCGATCGCGCATCATCTCCAATAAAAAAACCTCACAGAGGGAGGTTTTTTGATGATTATTGGTACTGATCGGACAGGTTAAAACATCCTGTCCCTGCGTGATGCCCACAGCCCTAAGACTCGATTCTTAGCGGTAGTCAGTGCGGACTGCTGGGTCGCGATCGGCTGTTGTAGTGGTATAGCGGACATTTTCTTCACGTTTTTTGGGTATTAAACCTAACAAGCCAGATAAGCCGAGTAAGCCCAACCATCCCCAATCAAAATCGCGATCGCTTTCAGCATTGTAGACATCGGAGCGAGGAGTGGTGGTGGTTGTAGTGTTGTTAGTACCGCCAGTTGTATCTGTCTGAGCTGAAGCAGGCAGATGAGCTGGTGCTATGGCTAAACCAGCAGCTATAATACCTGCACCGATTGCTTTGGATAAATCAGAACGTTTCATAATTCAAATGCTCTCTGTTGGCTAAAATCTTTAACTATCACAACTATATCGATTGGCTTTTAAATTTAAATCCACCTCTAGCAGTAAACATTGTTAGGTTCTACGTATAACTAGAGATTGATATCAAATTTTTAGCGGGCGCACAAAATATAAGATTGCTCGCGGAGGCACTCCGGCACTAGAAATCGCGGGTCTGGCACCTCACTCGGTTATGAGGCACTCCGGCAGTCCCGACAATAGACAAGGTGTTGTTTACAAAAAAAGGTAAACTCAGATATTGCACAGATAAGTGTTGGAACTCGATCGACGGAGATAAAAACTTTTGGGTATAGAGCTACGCAGCTACGTATTTCTAGACAACTTGCAGCCGCAGCACGCAGCATACATCGGCACCATCGCCGCCGGATTCTTGCCGCTGCCGGGGGATGCGTCGCTGTGGATAGAAATCTCCCCCGGTATCGAAATTAACCGAATTACCGATGTCGCCCTCAAATCTGCCTCCGTGCGCCCAGGAGTGCAGATAGTCGAACGCTTGTACGGCCTTCTGGAAGTACACTCGGGCCAGCAGGGGGAAACGCGGGCCGCAGGCAAAGCAATTCTAGAATTCATGGGAGTCCGCAGAGAAGAAGGTATCAAACCGCGAGTGATTTCCAGTCAAATTATTCGCAACATTGACCCCCACCAAACACAATTAATCAACCGCACCCGCCGCGGACAGTTGCTGCTGGCGGGACAAACGCTTTACGTATTAGAAGTAGAACCGGCGGCCTATGCAGCGCTGGCGGCCAATGAAGCAGAAAAAGGCGCATCTATTAACATCTTAGAGGTTCAGGCTGTAGGCAGTTTCGGACGGCTGTACCTCGGCGGCGCAGAACGAGATATTATAGCAGGTTCCCAGGCAGCAATTGCGGCGGTGGAAAATGTGACGGGTCGAGAAAATCCAACAATTTTTGGTCGCAAGGAATAGCCGTTAAAGGAGATGCAATTATGGCAAATACACAGCATTTAGCGCTGTTAAAAAAAGGTGCAGTTACTTGGATTGAATGGAGAACTCTCAACCCAAATATAGAACCGGATATCAGCGAAGCTAACCTCGCGGAAGCAAATCTCAGAGGTGCACATCTTTGGCGCTCGAACCTTTTTAAAACAGATTTGTTTAAGGCTAAATTAATTGCGGCAAACCTCGCCGAATCTAATTTTAGTTTAGCAAATCTTGCCAGAGCGCAACTGCTCGAAGCTAATTTAATTAAAGCTAATTTAACTGGAACTAACCTCGGAGCAGCAGACATCAGGGGAGCTGATTTGAGCGGTGCTAATTTAATTGGCGCTGACCTCACCGCTGCTAATCTCCAACAAACCGATTTCGCAGATGCGAATTTAATCGGTGCGGTGATGTTTCGAGTTAATGCGATGGGCGCGAACCTCAACTGTGCTAATCTCAGTCAAGCTAATCTGACTCAAGCCGAATTGATTGAAGCACATTGCTATGCAGCTAATTTCTCTAAAGCTAACCTCGGAGAATCTCACTTCACTGGAGCATATCTTTTCCGGGCAAATCTCAGTTTTGCACAGTTGAGCGCGGCAGATTTCCGGTGGGCAAACCTTGGCAAAGCTGATTTGAGAGGGGCGAATTTGACCGGGGCAAATCTTAGGGGAGCGAACTTGGCGGGAGCGATTTTGGGGGAAGCTATTTTGAAAGGAACAATCATGCCTGACGGCAGCATTGTTCGATAAATATTGGATAATATTTAGTCCTGTAAAATAACCGCGATAGTTAAAAGAAAGCCAGTGGCGCGTTTACCGAAAGGATTGCCAAAACATGAATTTTTGGGGCGGGTTCAGACTTTCTCTCTAATACAAATCCGAGATGAGAGTAAACCCGCCTCGGCTCAAAACTCGCAACTGTCGATCGATTAATTTTTGCCAGGGGGCGATACTTGATAAAGTCCTCTAACGGGCCCTTGATCAGTCGGTGAACCTTCCTGCTGTGTTGGAAGTGTAAACTGATCTTGGAGTCCGGCGGGAGTGGGGAAACAGCCGCTCGGTTGAGGTGCTAGCTGGCAAGCTGGAGGCAGTGCCATGATTGAGGCATCGAAGGGATTGACGGCATCTGGGACGCGCAGAATCGGATCGCTGGAAACTTGCCGCTGCATTACTCGTCGGTAGAAGCCGTTGACGCGACTAGCATCCCGCTCAATTTCTTTTTCGGGAAAGGCAACGACGCCGCTGGGGGAACCGATGCCTAAATAGTCGCCCAAGTAACCTTGCAAGCTGACGTTGTGGTAAAAGTCTCCTGAAGCTTGAAAAAATTGTCGGTTGAAGTCGTCGGCAATCGGGTGAAATCGCTCGGTTTGTGCTTGAGCTGGTTTGACGGATGCCAGTGCGGCAGAGGCGACAGCGAGAATCAACGCGCCGCTTAGGCTTTTTAATTTTTGACTCATATATTTGGGCCTCCTTAATTAATTCCGATTCCACTTTGACACTCCCTGACCTAAAGGACAGGGATTCTTAATTCAGCGATTGACCTTAAAATGTTGCGTCCTTTCGGCAATCCTTAAACTTTTCAACCGTGCAATTGCACCAATTGACGAGCTTAACTCACAACCACCCCAGAGGGTCTATCTCCAAAAGCGTACTAGGATACGAACCTAGAGTTCGGGTGTGCCCCACCCTACTTGATTGAAACAAATTATTGATTTTCTGGTGGGTGAGAATGCGTTGATTCCCCAGCTCTGTTTTACAAGGTTTTCGCTACCCTTCTTTTTGCTTTTAAAAAGCTTTCAGGTTCGAGGGTGCCGACTAAAAGCCGCTTCACAACCGCCCACCTTGGGAATTACAACCATGTGTATTCTATCAAAAAGCCGTCAAGCGATTTTAGATTTTAGATTTTAGATTTTAGAATTGAAGCATTGACCCCACGGATAAATACGTTCGGCAAGTTTCATCGGAGACAGGTTTTTTATTTCTGGGTCCTGAGTTGGCGCGTTGGAATGAATCCGGGGGCTTTTATCCTGGATGCCTTCGGTCAAGCGAAAGACGGGATTTTCAACCCAATTTTTTGATAAACTGATTATCGGCGGATTATTTGTGTTTTTTATAGGGTGTGAGTTATGGATGCTGCGGATTTAAAGGTGTTGCGCGATCGACTTCTAGATTTGTTGTGCGAGTTTGCTTATCGTGAAGGCGATTTTGTGCTGTCTTCGGGGCAGAAAAGTTCTTATTACATTAACTGTAAACCGGTGACGCTGCACGCTGAAGGTGCTTTGGCAACGGGACGTTTGCTGTTGTCGATGTTGTCGTCGGATGTCCAAGCTGTGGGCGGTTTGACTTTGGGTGCTGACCCGATTGTAACTGCTGTGAGTGTGGTTTCGGCTTTGGGCGATCGACCTATACCAGCTTTAATTGTCAGAAAGGAGACGAAGGGACACGGGACAATGGCGTATATTGAGGGGCCACTGTTGCCAGAGGGCACGAATGTGGCGGTTTTGGAGGATGTGGTGACGACGGGTAAGTCAGCGATGCAGGCGGTGGAACGGTTGCGCGGTGCGGGTTATAAGGTCGATCGTATTTTGTCTCTGATTGACAGGGAGCAAGGTGGAGGGGAATTATATCGCGAGGCAGGATTGGATTTTAAAGCCATTTTTACGATTAAGGATCTTAAAGAATGGATTAAGCTGAGGCGCATCTAAATTTGACAATCAAATTCGAGCAAATTCTTGTGGGGAGTAGGGGTTGGGCGTCCCGCCCGCCCAAAAATACAATTTAGATGCGTAACAGCTTAGTAGCAAAAAATAGCAGTTTGTGCGATTCCCCTCGTTACCAGGTTCTACCTGATAACGCAGATATTTTCGCTCTGGCTCATGTTAACAATGGTGCAAGATATCAATCTTAACCAGCGAGTTTAAGGCTATGAAAACCATCCGTTTTATTGACTTATTCTCAGGAATAGGCGGCATGAGATTAGCCTTGGAATCCGCCGCTCATTCCTTGAATCTAAAAACTGAATGCGTATTAAGCAGCGAAATCAATCCCGACGCTCAATTAGTTTACCAGAAAAACTTTGCGGACACACCTTTAGGCGACATCCGACTAATTGACAAACTCCCTGACCATGAAATTTTACTAGCGGGATTTCCTTGTCAGTCTTTCTCCTATGCTGGCAAAAAAGAGGGATTTGGAGACACCAGAGGCACCCTATTTTTTGAGATTGCAAGGTTAATTGATACCTTTAAACCTCAAGCATTTATTTTCGAGAACGTGCGGGGGCTTGTCAGCCACGACGGCGGCAGAACCCTCGAAACTATTAAGGGCGAAATCAAAAGCCGAGGTTACAGCTTCGATTATTTTTTGCTCAACAGCTCTAACTTTAGCTTACCTCAGAACCGTGTCCGAGTTTACCTAGTAGGAATTTTAAATGCTTCGCCCCAATTTAAGCTAATTACCGACGTAGGCCCAAAAGATTCGCATTCCTCTAGTCATCAACAGCTATCGTTATTTTCCCCGTTAAGTCAACCTGTTAGAGTTGCCGATATTTTGGAAGACAATCCAGATCCAAAATATGATTGTTCGCCAGAATTTGTTAATGCCTTGAAACAAATAGTTAACAATGATTTCAGCCGACTGCACGGTAGGCGGCTAATTGACTATCGCGGTGGCAATTCGATTCATTCTTGGGAACTGGGTTTGCGAGGCGAGTGCAGTTTAGACGAAATTGAATTAATGAATCTTTTTATCTTGAAAAGGCGCAATAAAGAATTTGGAGCTGACCAAGATGGCAAGCTATTAACTAAAGAGCAAATAGCTACTTTTTTTGCTCATCCCAATCTCGATGAAATGCTAGATTCCTTGGTAACAAAAAAATACCTGCAACGGAACAACAATCAATACAAACCTGTATCCGGTAACTTTTCCTTTGAAGTCTATAAATTTCTCGATCCGCAGAAAATTTCTGTAACAATTGTTGCCAGTGATGCTAATAGATTAGGAGTTTACTCTCATAACCGAGTCCGCAGGATTACTCCCCGCGAGGCGGCGCGGTTACAAGGTTTTGCCGATAGTTTTATTCTGCATCCTAATGATGATAAAGCTTATCATCAACTGGGTAATAGTGTAAGTATTAATGTAGTTAAAGCTGTTGCTCTAGAAGTTATCCAGAATGTTTTGTGCTCTACCAAACAAAAAGTTAGCGCCTGGTGAATTGGAAGGGTGAGCCGAGTATTTCCGCCCACCATATCAACTAGCTTTGCGCTACAGGTTCCTTAGCCAAAAACTTCTCTAATTCCGCCAAAGCATCGGCATCAACCTTAGATCGGTGTTTTATTGAAGGGAAATATAAACTCTGCTCGCTCTAATTTTATCAAAATCAGCTCAGGTACTGGGACCACAAAGGAAAATAAACTTTTCGGTGCTAAACAAGCGCAAGCTTTCAGGTTCAGAATCTCTACCAATCGACTGATTTTAGCAGAGGGAAATTATAACCTGAGTGAGATATTAACTAGAGAAGATTGTTTTAAAATGTTAGATGACGCGCACGGAGAAGCAGTAATGATTTTACCTGCATCTATTAAAAGGAAATGGAAACTACTGGCAACAGCCTTTATTTGTCCTCTGACACTAATTGGTGTTGGCATTCAGCAACAACCGCTTCAAGCACAACAAAATCCATCTAAGACTAATGTTGCTGCTTTGCCAGATGGTATTTACCTGTACGGAGATTCGCCACAGCCCAACCAAGTTCTTCAAAACTATATTGTGTTTCAACGCCAGAACGATCGCGTCGTTGGTGCAATCTACGCGCCGCGATCGGACTTTGCGTGCTTCACTGGTAAAATTGAGGGAAATACACTGTACGGGAAGGCAATCTCAGCCGGAAAAGTTCAAACAATTGAAGTCAATACTCAGCTAACAAATCTGCATTCTATCCGCACAATTAGCTCAAACGATCGCCGCATTCTTTCAACGTGCAAAGATACAGCGCGAGCTAACATCTCCAGGTAAATCTTTTACCTAGCTAAAATGGTGCATGAGGCTGGCGGTGCGTTACACGGCGTTAACGCACCCTACAAATTGAAAATTTCTCGTTACCAGGCAGAGCATGGTAATAAATATCTTGGTAAGTATTAATGTGGTTGAATCTGTTGGTCTAGAAGTAATCCAGAAGTGCTTATCCTCTGCAAAGCAATTGGCTTTGAAAAATGCAGTTTAATCAGCATCAAGCAGCAAATTTATTGTTCTGCGGTTGAGGAAGTGCGATCGCCCGCACCGAATATCCAGTCCACACTGACTGTAAAATCAGGAAATGCGATCGGTGCCACCTCTTGACCAGGGTACAAGTTTAGTATTAAACTATAACCGTTTGGTGTTGGCTGGCGGTAAACTTCCAAGCAGTTTTCAAGTAAATTAACCAGCCAAACCTCTTGAATGAGCGATCGGGCATAAATAGGAATTTTGATATTTCTGTCATTATCCACTGTACTGTCAGCGACTTCTACCAAAAGTAACACTTCTGAGGGAACTGGATGTGCTGTCTCGTAATCATCATCGCGAAATTGGAGCAATACTACATCAGGTTGCGGTTCAGTACGTTCGCTTAACAAAACAGGGTTTTGGACATCAACAATAACTCTATCTTCTGGTAATCGGTGAAAAAGTCGGTTAAGTCGTCTCACAGCAGTTGCGTGACGAGTTCCAATAGCAGCCATTTGAATAATTTCTCCTTCAATGAGTTCGACGCGCTCAGCTTCAGAAAGAATCCCTGTCTCACCCATTAAATGATATTCTTTCACCGTAAAAAGGCGTTTTTGAAGTTGAACGGACATCGCAATTCTCCTTTTCGGAAACTCCTTTTAATATAACCTTAAGTAAGGTGCGCCATCAGCACGCTAATTTTGAGCGGGCAGGATGCCCGCCCCACAAGAAACGAAACAGCTTGAGGATTAAGTAAGGTGCGCTATCGGCACCCTACGAATTAATCCAATTAGCTTTGGGCTACAGGTTCCTTAGCCAAAAACTTCTCTAATTCTGTCAAAGCATCGGCATCAACCTTAGTCTGCATCGGACAGAACTTAGGCCCGCACATCGAACAGAATTCAGCAGTTTTGTAGATATCCGCCGGCAAAGTTTCGTCGTGATATTCCTTGGCGCGTTCTGGATCTAATGACAGCTCAAATTGACGGTTCCAATCGAAATTGTAACGTGCTTTCGAGAGTTCGTCATCGCGATCGCGCGCACCCGGACGGCCCCGTGCAATATCTGCAGCGTGAGCCGCGATTTTGTAAGCAATCAGCCCGTTTCGGACATCCTCAGCATTCGGCAATCCTAAGTGTTCCTTCGGCGTCACGTAACACAGCATTGCAGTACCGTACCAACCAGCCATCGCCGCCCCAATTGCTGAGGTAATGTGGTCGTATCCAGGCGCAATATCTGTCACCAACGGCCCCAAAACATAGAAGGGTGCTTCCGAACATTCCTCCATTTGTTTCTTGACATTAAACTCAATTTGATCCATCGGAACGTGGCCTGGGCCTTCCACCATTACCTGCACATCATGTTCCCAAGCTTTGCGAGTTAATTGTCCCAAAGTTTTGAGTTCAGCTAATTGAGCATCGTCAGAAGCATCGTGAGTGCAACCGGGGCGCAGAGAATCTCCCAAACTAAACGAAACATCATATTTTTTGAAGATTTCAATGATGTCGTTAAAGTGAGTGTAGAGAGGATTTTGTTTGTGGTGATGCAGCATCCACCGCGCCAAAATGCCGCCGCCGCGAGAGACAATCCCAGTCAGGCGATTTTTTACCAACGGCAAATGCTCGATCAAAATTCCGGCGTGAATTGTTTGGTAATCAACACCTTGTTGAGCGTGTTTGTCAATGATGTGAAGAAAGTCATTCGGCGTCAGACTTTCCATATTACCATGAACGCTTTCTAAAGCTTGGTAAATTGGTACAGTACCGATCGGCACTGGTGAAGCTTTGATAATTGTAGTGCGGATTTCATCCAAGTTGCCGCCACCGGTGGACAAGTCCATCACGGTATCAGCGCCGTATTTCACTGCTAGTTTAAGCTTGTCAACTTCTTCTTCCATATTGGAAGAGTTGGGAGATGCACCGATATTAGCATTGACTTTGCATTTAGACGCAATACCGATCGCCATCGGTTCCAAATTCGGGTGATTGATGTTAGCCGGAATAATCATCCGTCCCCGCGCTACTTCCGCGCGGATAAGTTCTGGCGGGAGATTTTCTCGCTTAGCAACAAAGTGCATTTCCTCAGTAATTACACCTTGACGGGCGTAGTGCATTTGAGATACATTGCTCTGGCCCTGACGCTTAGCGATCCATTCGGTACGCATATTTAATTTCCTTGATAAACAGCTTCCCTCCGCTGGTATTACCCAGACTCAGGTTCTAAGGGTGTTTTCTCAGCCCGGATATTCGGGCACCCCTAGCTAAGCTGTTAATAGTAGCACTGATGCCTGTACCAGATGAAGGCAATTAAGGAAATCTTAATATAAACAATGGGGTGAGGAGATCGAAAGTGCGATCGCCCTTTTGGGGCTTCTGATATTTCTGCTGTTTAAAAAGTACACGCCAGCGCAGCTATCCCGAAGGCAATCGCACCCCATTTAACAACCTAAAAACAATCACACCTCATCAGGATTAATCCCCATTTCGCGCAATTTTGCTGCTAGGCGATCGGCGCGTTGTTTTTCTTCCTCCGCGCGAAGGCTTTCTTGTTGTGCGCGCAAACTTTCTCGTTGCGCCCGCAGGCGTTCTTCTCGGGCACGTTCCTCTCCAATTAACAGCAAATTCCCTTCACTATCCCACCAACGCAACCAAGGTAAATTCATCTCATCATATTCACCTTGCCAAATTCCCAACTCAACTCCAAGCTGAGGAATCGGATAGCGACCGCGCTCATTTACACTCATGCGCTGATAGCGATTGTCTTCTAAATGATACATTTCTACAGCCGCTTTTTTCACTTCATAAATGCCGTAGTAAGGCACGCGAATCGCCTGTTCGTAAACCCAAAATTTCCCCACATTTTGTTCTTCGGCTTGACCGGGTTCTGGTGGCGGCGTTCTATCTCGCTCTTGGGCACCGTTCCCCGACACAAATTCCAAAACAATCAGCGGTGCAACGTATTCTTTCCACAACACATAAGAACGTCGCACCTCACCATTTAATAGTGGGGGAACATTCGGCACATAAAACCAATCGGGCGCTTCGGCACCGCGTTCGAGTGGGTCAGTTAAACGCCAATAAATCCCACAATCTTGACCGATGCGATAGCGTCCGTCAGGGTGAAGTTGTTGCAAAATTGGTCGGAGTGAATCAGTGAGAATAATGCTTTGAGGAAGTTCTTGAAAGTTTTTCACAAAAGTACCGTCCGACTCTGGTAATTCAGTGTGATCGGGGAGATGGCTGACTTCCAATTCAAATGATTTGGCAATAGTCATAAAACTTGCGCTGATTTGAGGAATTAAACTTATTATAGTAGAAGGAAGCAGGAAGAAGGAAGAAGCCAAATTTCGCGAGTTACAATTGTTAGGTAAATCAGTAAAGTTTAATAATATTAGTCCTGGACGCACTGCGACCCAAGAAACCGGGTTTTTTAAGAAAATACCGGATTACTGCCTTAAATTTTGGTAAAAAACCCGGTTTCTAACCCTTGATGCGTGAGTCCTAAATATAAAAAATTAGCCTAACCCAATATAAAATCAACGCTCACTTCAAATTCAGGAAAAGCCAGCGGCGCAACTTGTTGACCGCGCCAAAACTTGAGCATTAAACTATAACCGTTTGGGCCTGGCTGACGGTAGACTTCCAAACAATTTTTAACTAAATCTACCAGCCAAACTTCCTGAATGAGCGATCGCGCGTAAATGGATACTTTCACATCTCTGTCATAATCAACCGTACTATCTGAAACCTCAACTAACAGCAAAACTTCAGACGGTACTGGATGGGCTGTGGCGTAGTAATCAGCACGAGGTTGCAGCAATACAACATCCGGTTGAGGTTCAGTGTACTCCGTCAACTGGATAGGGTCTTGGACACCCAAAATAGCAAGATTTTGTGGAATCACGCTAAAACTGCGGATCAGTCGTCGCACACAACTTGCATGACGAGTTCCAATTGCAGCCATTTTAACAATCTCTCCTTCTATCAATTCCACCCGATCGCCCTCCGAGAGAATACCCGCCTCAGTCATCAAATGATATTCTTTTACTGTAAATAACCGTTTTTGAAGCTGAACAGACATATAACTATTCTCCTTGTTTGCAGCTTACCTAAATTTACCATAAAAAAAAACGCCCCAAACAGAGCGGAAAAAAGAGGAAAAATTTAGATAAGAATCCTTAGACAAAAAGCATTTAAATCCCCGCTATTAAGTCTGGTTAAATACTCGTCAACAACGGTAGGGATGCACCTATAAATTTTGAACAACCGGATTGGGACTGAATTTAATAGTCGTAGACGCATAAATACCAAAGAAACCGGGTTTTTACCAGTTTTAAAGGTCGGGATGCAGTATTTTCGCAAAAAACCCGGTTTCTGACCACCCGTGCGTCCAGGACTATTTAAGTCTCTTTTTCACCCGAATCAATTTTGTCTGTATCCTGTTTTAATTCTGATACAATTGCACCTCGATCGCGCCAAGCTTCGGCATTTTCGGGTTTGATGGCAATAGCTCGATCGTAAGCTGCCATTGCTTCCTCATAGCGCTTTAATTCTGACAAAGCGGTACCCAAGTGGTGCCAAGCATCGTAGGAGTCCGGCTTAATAGCAATTGCTTTCTCATAAGCTGCGATCGCTTCTTCATTGCGCTGCAATTTTGCCAAAGATTCGCCTTTACCAAACCAAGCTTGGTAACACTCGGAATTAAGGGTAATTGCTGATTCGTAAGAGCCAATTGCTGCTTCGTGCTGCGACAGTTTGTCGAAAGCTACGCCTCGGTTGTGCCACACTTCAAAATCCTGCGGTTTAAGGGCTATTGCTTTGTCGTAGGATTCGATCGATTCTTGATATCGCTGCAATTTTCCGAGCACAGCGGCTCTATTGTACCAAACTTCGTATTTGTCGAGCCGGATGCCGATCGCCCGATCGTAAGAATCAATAGCATCACTGTAGCGGAGTAGTCTCCACAGCATATTGCCTCGATTGTACCAAGTTTCGTATCTGTTGGGATTGAGTTCAAGAGCGCGATCGTAAGATTCGACTGCTGCTGCGTACTGCTGTATTTTGCCCAGCATCGCGCCTCGGTTGTGCCAAATTTCGCTGTCGGTTGCTTTGATAGCGAGGGCGCGATCGTAACTGGCGATCGCTTCTTCGTAATGCTGCAATTGACCCAACAAAGCCGCTATACTGTGCCAACAACCGTATTTTCGAGATTCGCTCAAACTTGCTCGCTCGTAACAGGCGATCGCCTCTTCGTACTTCTGCAATTTGCCCAGCAAACTCGCTTTATTATACCATGCTTCGTAGTTATCCGGTTTAATTAATATTGCTTGGTCGTAACAGGCGAGTGCTTCTTCCAGGCGCTGCAATTTTACTAACACATTTCCGCGCCAATACCAAGCCTCATGCAAAAATTTATTCGCTAAAACAGCTTTTTCCAAGCAAACTAATGCTTCATCATAATTGCCTTGAAAATAAAGCCCTTCGGCTTGCTTGATATAATCGTCAGCAATCAAATTTTCGTTGCTAGCAGGTGCAGTTTGCGAATTTTGGGAATTGTTTAAGGCCGGTTGAGGGGAGATTTTGAGAGCTTCTTTGGCAACAACTGCGGGAACTTGGGAAATTTCTTGAACTATTTGAGATTTTTTCTCGTCAACTTCTTTCAGCAAAACTTGCAGGTGCATGATAAATTGAGATTTGAGAGTCTCAATTTGCTCGACGGAAGATTTGGAAAGTTCAGTTTCTCTAGTTAAAAAATCAAGGGATTGTTTAGCTGCACCCATTTGCGCTTCTAATTCATCCTTCAACTTTTGAGTCAGTTGGCTAGAATTTCTGAGCTCGGATTCCAATACACCAATGCCCTGCAATCGTTTATTGGCATCAGCCACCAACTGTTTGATTATCAGCCGTCGCATCATCCAAAAAAAGGCAATTGTGACTGGTGGAAATACAGTACCAAGAATTAGTAAAATATTGAGCAGAGTTATGGTACTATTAAAACCATATCCAGATTCAGAACTGCCACTAGACGGGGAGATAAAAGCGAAAACCTCCCGAACTTGAGGATTGCTTTCAACCCCGGTTTCGATTAATTTAGCTAGCCAGGTTTCTTGTAAAGATTTTGTTATTTCATCGCCGGATGCAGCCGGAGGATTCGCCTTGGTTTTTGCACTAGCAGATAAATCCGGCTGAGCGGCCGCTACCAGTAAACCTGTCGGCGATTTTACAGCAATTCGCGGGGAAAATTGTTCGTGGGCGATCGTCTCAGGCTCGCTAATTGGCTCAGCCCGACGAGATACGGTAGTATTTGGGAAAAATTGTTCGTGAGCGATCGTCTCAGGCTCGCTAATTGACTCCGCCCGACGGGATACGGTAGTATTTGGGGAAAATTGTTCGTAGGCGATCGTCTCAGGCTCGCTAATTGACTCCGCCCGACGCGATTCAGTATTATTTACCGCATCAACAAAGTTGCTAGCCTGCGGTGTCTCAGGAGAAATAGGATGTGCAGCAGGATTGGCGCTAGTATTAGCAGTTAAATTGTGGGATGCGAGGGCAGCCAGAGTCAAGAGAGCTACATTTGAGACGCGCATAAACGTCAACTCATTTAGGAGAAATTGGTGCTTGGTTGTCAGCGATCGGGCGATCGACCTCATAGTCTCAGCAGTTAGAATAGCTGACATGAGGAATGCTGACTTACTATCTCCCAAATACGCGCGCCGCCTGACTTTTCAGGAAAAGTGTCAATAATTCTGGCTGTGGAACTTTTGTCCAAAAATATATTCTCGCGCCTAATCCGGTTGAATAACCCTCGAAATCATCGGGGCGGGTTTACCAATCTGCACAATTAGCCCAATATCCGGGTGAACCCGACCCGATTTTCAGCTCTAAACCTTAGCTAAAATCGCTTCCGGCTGCTGACGTTCAGCCGCCACTTCCTCTAAATCAGCGCCGAAAATTTCACAGCTATTATTCGGACTTTCAATCAGCTTAATTTTGTGCAACTGGGCGCCCAATTCCTGAACGGGCGATCGCAACAATTGCCCGATCCGAACTGCAATATTCTCTGCAGTCGGCACAACGTTCTCAAAATAAGCAATATCCTTATTTAAAAAAGTGTGATCGAACGGTTCAACAACATAATCGTCAATAGCTTTTTGCAAAGCTCCCAAATCAGCAATCATGCCAGTCCGCGCATCAATTTCCCCTTTAACAGTCACCTCTAAATGATAATTGTGACCGTGACCGTTGGGACGAGCACATTTGCCGTAAACTTCCGAGTTTTCTTCAAAGCTCAAATCGGGACGAGCCAACCGATGGGCGGCGCTAAAATGAGTGGACAAAGTTAGATAAGCTTCCATTCCGTTTCCTAAATATTCAGCCCAAAGTTCGGGATGTTCAAACAATTGAATTTTGCTCAGAGGTAAATGAGGGGCTAGCCGCAGCCAAATTTGCCGTGCTATGTTTTCGGTAGTTGGCAGAGTCTGCTCAAATTCCGGCCACGCTTCGTTGAGAAAGGAAAAATCGAGATCCTTGGTAACTTCCCGCTTGATGACGTGTTTGACATCAGACAAGTTGAGCACCATGCCGTACTCGTCGAGTTCTCCTATCATGGAAACGTAAAGGACGTAATTGTGTCCGTGTCCCGGTGCGCGGGCAGTTGGGCCAAACCGCTCAAAGTTCTCGGCTTCGCTTAACTCCGGCAGCCAGTACCGGTGACTCGCCGAAAACTGTGCCCGACGATTGATGATGCACTGCATAAAAGTCAAGTAGGGTAAGCTTGTTAAGTTCTGTAAAGGACTCGCTTCTTAAGGATAAACTAATTTTTGCTGGAATTTTTCAAGAATTTGAGGGTGCTGTCAATGAATTTCTACCAATTTTCCAGATATTGGCAACAAGTCGCCGATCGATCGAGCCGCCCGGCCCATTTTACACCACAACACAGATATCCGGCCGAAAATACCGCTACAAAATAGTTTTTCGCCATCATTTGCTAACTCATCAGTTACGAGCATTTGAGAAAGTACGCGCGTGCGGATATATCCGGTTCGCGAAGCGGGCCCGTTGCGGTAGGGAATCGACCTTTTTGCCACACAGGACACTCCACAGTTGGAGTTTTTCGCCTAAGCTCTGCAATAGTTAGCCGTTGGCCGTTCAGTTGCGCTCAAAACTAATCACCAATTACCCATTACCCAATATTAATGAATTCGATTACTGCACGAGCCGATCGCTTTTTTGAACATTTTTCGGGTGCGATGACAACCCCGCTATTCTATATCGGGGACACTCATCTGTCCATCAGTGCGATCGTCAAACTGATAGTTTTAGCTATATTTGCCTTCATTATAGCTCGTTTCATCAGTGAAGGAATCAAGCGCAGCCTGCTAGTTCGGATGGGATTGGATCGCGGCAGTCGAGAAGCAATTTCCACCATCATTAGCTATATTTTAGCAACGCTTGGCTGTATATTCGTCCTGCAAGGTGCCGGCATCAACCTCAGTTCTCTCACGGTTTTAGCGGGCGTTGTCGGCATTGGTTTCGGCTTCGGCTTGCAAAATCTAGCCAGCAACTTTATCAGCGGCCTCACCCTGCTATTTGAACACCAAATTAGAGTAGGAGACTTTATTGAAATAGACAAGTTATTAGGAACAGTAGAAACAATTTCGATCCGTTCTACAATAATTAAAACAATTGACGGTCTATTTGTAATCATACCCAACATTAAGTTTGTCGAAACTAACATTATTAACTGGAGTTACAAAGACCCCAGATGCCGCATCCACATCCCCGTCGGCGTTGCTTACGGCTCTGACCCAGTAATAGTTACGGAAGCGCTGTTAATTGCGGCGCGGATGGAATCGAATGTCTTGTCCCATCCTTCTCCTAAAGTATGGTTTTGCGGTTTTGGAGATAACGCTTTAAATTTTGAACTTTTAGTTTGGATTGACCAGCCACAGGAAAGCGATGCCATTAAAAGTGCAGTGAATTTTTTAATAGATTACGAATTTCGCCACCGAAATATCGAAATTCCCTTTCCCCAGCGGGATTTGTGGCTGCGAAACCCGCAAGAGTTAACTCAATTTTTTCACAATAACAAAGACGATAATTCTAACGGAAATTTTTTTCCGCAGAATGCCACACATTCAGCAGAACTCAAATCTAATTCCACCGTTTATGACCATAAAAAGTCAGGGCCTAAATCGCCGAATAATTGGACGCTCCGAGATTTGTTGCGGCGAGTAACTTATTTTGAACAGTGTACGGATTTAGAACTGCGACAGTTAATTGAATACGGCTACCGACAACTGTTTCCAGCGGGACAGGTGGTATGTAAGGAAAATGACCCTGGCGACTCTTTTTATATTATTCTTTCGGGTACTGTAGAAGTTCTTTCTCAAAAAGCCGGTCAGTATATTGCTACTCTTCATGAGGGCGAGTTTTTTGGGGAAATATCTTTGCTGTTGGGTACTCCGAGAACGGCGACTGTTAAAACTAGCGAAGATGCTATTTTGTTTGTGGTGGAACGTCACGATTTACAAAAACTTTTAAGAGAACAACCTAATTTAGCTGATCAGATTGCTCAAAAATTGTCGGAACGCCAGCAAGCTTTGAGAGATTTGGGATTGTTGGATGGCGACTCTCTGGGACAAACTCCTTTTATTAAAATTCGCAAGCGAATTCAAGTTCTTTTTGGAATTTGAAAAAAGGAAGAGGGAAGTTCGGCAGCGGATTCTGTAACGGATGTAACGGATGTAACGGATGTAACGGATGTCCGTCGGAATAAGGAAGAGGGAAGAGGGAACAATGGGAGCATCTCATATTTGTAAAAACACTTCTTCTGGCTCCTTCCTTCTTCCTTCTTGCTCTTTCCTCCTGGCTCCTGGCTCCTGGCTCCTAACTCCAATTTCTAGCTTGCCTGCTTTCATTGAGAGGCTCCCGGAACAATCTGCTTTTTTTAACTTTTAATTTTTAATTCGTCCTGCGCTTCCCGCCGCAGTCTAGCGGCAATTCTAAACAGTTCTTGACCGGTGTGCAAGTGGCGATCGTCATAATTGAGCGTAAATAGCTGCAATTCTTCTATTCCGTCTCCGACTTGATTGATGCAGTAGTAGAGATGGGCCGCAACTCCGGCTACATTAGATGGATTGGGCATCGATGTAAAAAAGTTATGAGCTTTTTTGAGAAACTCGCGGCTGGTTTCGATATAAAGTTGAAACTTTTCTATCAGTTCGTCATCAAACGGATCTGCTGACAATTCGTCTATTTCTTTTTTAAGTGGCTTCAAGATGCTGGTAAGCATTCTATTGACTGGTTTGTATACTTTAATCAGCCACTGTTCCATTAGTTCATCCGCGTCCCTTGCTGTTTGTGTTTGCTGGCGGCTGACGTTTGGTGCGACTGGTGATTGCTGTTTGGTTTGCTCGGAAAATTGGCGATCGTAAGATTGTCTGTGCTGGGCGTCTCCTAATATTTCATAGGCTGCATTGAGGCGGACAATCTCTTCGTGACCCGCTGTGTCGCTGCGGCTGTCTGGATGAAATAATTTGACTAAACGGCGGTATGCTTGTTTAATCTCGGCTTGTGTTGCGGTTGGGCTAATCTTTAGGGTTTTGTAGTGATTGGTAACGGAAGACACGCTGTTATTTCCTTGAAATCTGGATTATCTGTGAGAAAGTGCTTGACAAAAATATCATTTTTTGCTAATATTTTAAGTTTTTATCTGATATAAATGTCAATAATTGCCAGTAAAAAACCTCAGTTTTCAACTTATCATAAATCTATTTTAGAAAAACATTGAGGCTTTGGAAGTGGTAAGCCGATCGAGATTGAGGACTCCTATAGCGCTGCTCCCGCCAACTGTTAGCCCTTCTTTTCTTTGCTCTTCCTTCGCCACAAAAGCGCTCAGCGCCCGCTTCGCTAACACGCCGAAAGCGGTTAGTTCAAAAAAAAGCTCCTTCAGAAATTCGGCATCATATCAAATCCGGTAGCATCGGAATTATTCCTCTCTGTATTCTCTCCCTCTGCGTTCTCTGCGCCCTCTGCGGTTAAATCATTCCGATGCAACCGGAAACGATATCGATCGCGATCGAGAAAGCTACAATCTATCGCCATTCTTTAATCTACTAAAAAGCCAAGCAGAGCGTACAGTCTACGCCCTGCCCTGTGTTTCTGCGACTTGGGCCGGAGGCTAGCCTAGTTGAGGGCCATCGCCAAATTGAGTTCTGGATCTTGGAACAAGGGAGTGCTCAAATAGCGTTCGCCGAAGCTAGGCTGAATCATCACAATCAATTTCCCTGCATTTTCGGGACGCTTGCCGACTTTCACCGCCGCACATAGTGCCGCACCGCTGGAAATACCGGACAAAAGTCCTTCTTCTCTGGCCAAGCGACGGCCATAGGCGATCGCCTCGTCATCGGTAACAACTATAATTTCGTCGATCGAATCCACATTCAGCACCGGCGGCACAAAACCAGCGCCGATACCTTGAATTTTGTGAGGCCCTGGCTTTCCGCCCGACAGTATCTGACTATTAGCCGGCTCAACGGCGATCGCCTTAAACTCGGGTTTCCGGGACTTAATCACCTCTGCCACACCCGTAATCGTACCGCCAGTGCCGACTCCTGCAATCAGGAAATCCACCTCGCCGTCTGTATCTTCCCAAATTTCCTCAGCCGTTGTCGAACGGTGAACCTGGGGGTTTGCTGGATTCCGAAACTGCTGCAACATATACGCATTGGGAGTTTTGTCCACAATCTCTTGAGCGCGGCGGATGCAGCCACTCATGCCCTCAATTCCGGGAGTCAGTTCTAGTTGAGCTCCGTAAGCTCGCAGCATCGATCGGCGTTCGGTGCTCATCGTATCCGGCATGGTCAAAATCAACTGGTAGCCCTTAGCCGCGGCCACCATTGCCAGAGCAATTCCGGTATTGCCAGAAGTCGGTTCCACTAAAACCGTTTTGCCTGGACTAATCAGCCCTTCGGCCTCTGCTTGATTGACCATATTGACACCGATGCGGTCTTTCACCGATGCTGCCGGATTCATGCCTTCGAGTTTTACCACAATCCGAGCCACGCAGCCTTCGGCTTGGGGAATGCGGTTGAGTTGCACCAGGGGCGTCCGCCCTACCAATTCTGTAATGTCGCCAGCAATACGCATAATCTTTGTCAGTTTGTGGTTGAAAGTAAATCTTAATTCCTAGTTGGTAATATTTTAACTAGATGTAATACATGATATCGAGCTGCCGTCTGCCATTGCGCTTTTCGCACAGATCCTGTAGCGTGTATTTTTGCAACACTGAGTTGGCAATCGATCGAGCTTCTTGCCAAACTTCCCAAATCACCGCACTTTCTACAGTTTGAGCAGGCGAGTCTTTTTCAGATCGATCGAACTCTGAGCCTTCGAGGCAGTTGATAATTTCTAGGAGTGTAATTTTCCAGGGTTCCCTGGCCAAGATATAACCTCCCTTAGCTCCTCGCTGGCTGCGAATCAGCCCGCAGCGTCTCATGGTAGCCAGCAACTGTTCCAAATATCGATCGGGAATATTTTGCTGAGCCGCTATCTGGCGAATTTGCAGAGGCTCGCCTTCTTCGTAGCAATCGGCAAGCTCCAGCAAAGCTAAGATTGCGTATTCGCTTTTACAGGAGAGTTCTACCATAATTGCTTCCAATACCAGAATTATCGACTCCGAAGTCAGATTTTAAAATTCTCCTCAATGTTGAGTTCCAAATTCTAACTCCTAACTTTACCTTTTATTATACCCCGGTTTTCCACTGAACTTAATCGACTTTCATCACTTCATCGTTGGAACGATCGGCAATCTGAACCCAACAAACCCAGTTTCTCGTTTCAACTCCCTCCCCTTCCACTACTGTCTTACCTCAAGAAACTGGTTGTCTGCCTCTATGACTGATAATTTTTAATTTTTAATATATTCTTGGCGCCCCCTTCCTGCCGCAAACAAAAAAGCCCTGCGCTAGGCAGGGCTAAACTTGGCCTTTAGAGTGGCCAGCAGAGAGGTTATGTTATAACCTCCCTGCCTCCTCTAACCCGCTCTTAGAACGTGAAAGTAGTTCTCAGAGTACCAATGATGATGTCATCATTACGGTCATCTTGATTAGGATTTGTCACCCAAATCACGCCCGGAGTAACAGAAATGTTGTCAGAGAGCTGAAACTTGTAGAACCCTTCGACGTGATAGGAATCATCGTTGCGGAAGCTCCGCAAACTGCTTGCAGCTTCAAGTTTATCCAAGTAAGGCTCACGACCTACCACGAACCCTAGCAAGTTGCCTTCTTTCCCTAAATCGGGCAAAGCCAAGGTAACAGCGTAGTTCCAGATTCTCGCATCGCCGATGCCGAGAATGCGGGCATTGGTTAAACCAGCCCAGCCACCAAGGATAAATCTCGGGCTCAGTCGCAACGAAGCCTGAGCACCGTAGGAGTTGCTGACAACTTTGCGAGCATTGAAGCCCTCAAAGCCCTCGCTCAAACCGTTGAGAGAATTAGCCACGCCGGTACCTGTGAAACCGCCGAGACTGCCTGGCCCATTCGATAAAGCATTGTCAAACCCAAAGTTACCTCTGCTAAAGTAACCGTGGTTGTAGTTGAATGCAACTTGCAAGTTGCGTCCGGGGGTAAAAGTCAACTGACCCATCGCCGCGTAGTCGCCGTTCGTCAAGCCTGCACCCCTAGCCGGACTGGCTGCATTTGACGCCAAATAACCGAACGACAGAGAAGTCGGGCCGAACACGCCGCCCAGCAAGCCCCTGCCACCGAAGGCATAGTCAAAGCCGATACCTGCGCCACCGCCCAAACGATAAATCGGGTTCCGCTGTCCAAAGGTGCTCAATGACCCGTTACCGCCGTCAAAGTCTTCAAAATAAGGGTTGACAGTCGGCATAATGTCGTCCCAAACGCCAGCGTTGGCTATCAGGCTAACGTTCAGTCGCTGACCGACTGGGAACTTGTACAGCAAGGTGTCGAGGGCAACAACGTTGTCGGTTCTGCCGACAAAATTCCAAGTTTGAGTGCCTTCGCTTGTAGCCCCAAGGTTAAATCTTTGACCGTTGCCGACTTGAAGCCTGGTCAGCAGCAAGTCTCGGCCGGTGAAGCTCGTATTTAAATTGAGACGCACCCGCTGTTGGAAGACAGCTTCGTTATTGTTGCTGCCGATTCTTTCGCCGTCTCTGCCAAAAACGCTAACGTCGCTACTAAAGTCGTCGCTGAGGGCGAAAATAGCTTCCCCAGTCAGCTTGGTAGTGGTGGAGAATTGGTTGGCTTCGAGTTCGGATGTCCGAGCTTCCAGAGCATCGACGCGACCGCGCAGGGTTGCCAGTTCCGCTGCAAATTCTTCTTGGAGCCGTTGGAGGGCTGCCAAGTCATCTCTCGTAGCGAAGTTGCCCGTGCCGCCTCTAATTAGCTCGCTCACCTTGTCTAAGCAAGCATTTAAACCGGCTGCGAATTCGTAGCGGGTCATTGCTCGGTTGCCGCGGAAAGTTCCGTCGGGATAACCGGCAATACAGCCGTAGCGCTCGACTAGGGATTGCAGTGCTTGGAAGGCCCAGTCTGTGGGCCGCACGTCTGAAAGTTGGGAAACAGAGGTAACTTGACCTTGAGTTTCGCCACCGGCAGCACCTTCGCTGCTGTACTGGTTGAGCTGTTCTAATGTGGCGGCTGGGTTTTGCTCTTGTGGTGCGGCAGTTTGGGCTAAAGATTCAGCCGGTTGTGGCAAACTTTGTTGGGCCGACTCTGCCACTGCCGGGGCTGGAGTTTCTAATTGAACTGCACCGATTTGCTCTGGGAGAGCGGTAGCTGCCGGGGCTGGAATTTCTAGTTGGGCTGCCGGGGCAGAATTTTCTACTGGTTGAGCGACTGTTGGCTCAACTGCGGCTAAAGATTCACTTGTCGGTTGTGATGCTGCTTGGGGTTCTACCTCAGCAGGGGCTGTGTTGGCTCCGACGATCGCACTTTCAGTTGCAGGCGTGGCCAAATCTGCCATCGCTGCCTGGGTTTCGCTGCCAGCGGCTTGGGAAATTTCTTCTACTGGCTCGGAGGCTGCAGTTGTTTCGGAAACAGCAGCTAAAGCATTTACTTTCGCTTCGGAGGTTTCAGCGGTTTCAGCTTTGGCGACAGCGGGATTGAGCGCATCAGCAGCCTGCTGAGCGTCTGCTGCCATCGCGCTCGAAGAAACTACTAGGGTAGCTCCTAAGACTGCTGGGCTGATTAGTAAGTAACTCCACAAAAATTTCGACATATTCACTCTCATCCTCACACCGATTACAGAGAAACTTTTCTAGTCTTCTATGTGGTCAGTCGTTGCTCAACTAGCATACTCTAAAAAAAGACCTAAAATTCACTTTTTCTTTTGATTCTTTCGGGCTGACCGAGTATATAGATGTGACTGACGGCTGCAGAGAGCCTGTTTTTTAACCTGTACTCAAAGGCGTCAAAACCAGACCCGGCTTGGGCTGTGGATTGATTTGACGGATGACACTAGATAGCGCCCGATCGCCTATTTACTTTTTAGCACAGCACGCCCGACTCGTCTAGGCTGATTCGACTTTAACATCCAAGCTGTGTCCGAGAACGCTAAAGACTTGGCGGTTATCGAACAGTTCTAACAAATCCGCGTTTATTTTATTGTGAGCTGCTTCTTGCCGCAAAATTTTCATCGCTGCCTCTGTTCGCAGAGCTCGCTTGTAGGGGCGATCGCCTGCTGTCAGGGCGTCGTAAATATCGGCGATCGTCATCAATTGTGCTTGAATTGGAATTTCTGACTTGTTTAAACCTCGCGGATAGCCTGTGCCATCGAGTTTTTCGTGATGTCCGTAGGCAATGTCTGGAACATTTTTTAAATCTTTTGTCCAAGGAATTTGTTTCAGAAACTCGTAAGTGTGAGTTACGTGAAATTCTATTGACGATCGTTCTTCCGGCGTCAGGTTGCCCCTCGACACCATCAATTGCAAGATCTCGTCTGGGTTCAGCAGAGGTTTCTTTGCCCCATCTATATCTCTGTAAGTTTGTCGAGCAATCTCTCGCAGTTGAGCTAGGGGTTCTGCTGCCAAAATGTGAGGCTCGTTTGCCTCTAGCAGCACTTCCCAGTATTCTGCTAATCGGGTTTTCGCCTCTGCTAGCTTAGTGTCTAGCTGTTCGATTTCCTGGCATTGAGCGCACTCTTTCTCCTGGCTTGGGTGTTTTCGGTAAGCCGAATGCTCCAGCAAGTATTTATATTTAGACTGGACGCATTCCATTTCCATCGTCCGTTGAGCTAAGCCAAAGCGGTGGCGAATGATTTCTAGCTGTGCGGGGTAGAGCTTTTTCTGTTTGGTCAAAACTGCTTCGGGCACTCCTATTTTGCCAAAATCGTGCAGCAGGGCGGCGTAGCGAAGTTCTTGAATTTGGCGGTTGTTAAAGTAAATAGAGCGCAGTCCTCCGCTGCTGACGCTGTTTACTTCTTCTGAAAGGCGTACTGTCAGGGCTGCTACTCGTTCTGAATGGCCGTAGGTACAGGGGTCTCTGGCTTCTATGACTTGCACCGAGGCTTTGACGAAGCCCTCGAACAAATGTTCTATGCTGTCTTGGAGTTGATTGCGCTCGATCGAGATTGCTGCTTGAGAAGCGAGCGAGCGAACTATCCTTTCTTCCCACTCCGAATACTGCTGCGTCGCTTCCCAGGCATTGTCTGCTGTCAGCACCGTATCTGCCTTTGTTTTGCGGTTGATCAGTTGCAGTACACCTATTGTCTCCCCCTGTCGGTTTTGCATCGGCAGTACCATTACCGAGCAAGTGCGGTAATTAATATCCCTGTCAAAACTGGTATCTAGCCGGTAGGGTACGCCGGGGGGTAAGTCGTAGGCATCAGACAGGTTCAAACTTTGACCGGTAATTGCCACGTATCCCGCCAAGCTTTTGTCTGTCAGTGGCAGGGCAAACTCTTTAAACGACAGGCTGGGTTTAGAAGCGTTTTGGGCTACCTTGAACAGCAGCTTAGATTTTTCGTCGCTGTGATCTACTAAGTAAACACTGCCAGCATCGCTGTAGGTAATTTCTCTACTTTTGGATAAAATTAAGTTTAACAAGTCGCCCAAATCTTGGGCGCTCGACAGAGCAGCGCCAATATCTAAAAGCTTTTCTATCAGATGGGTTTTTTCTGCCGCAGCAGACTCGTTCTTGAACTCTGGCTTTTCAAATACGATCATGGTCGGATGATGGGGAATAGCCTTTTATACATTGAACGTTTGGCCTCTCGACTTTTTAGCACCCGATTCTCACCCCCAGTCGATTTTTTATTGGCCAGCTTTCCGCCAGCGGGGCCTGTTGTTGCGCCAACGGACACTCTTTTAATCTAGCGTAGAAATCTCTTGGGCTAGCGCAAAGTCTTTCTCAGTTAAGCCTCCGGCATCATGAGTTGTCAAGTTAAGTGTAACTTTGTTATAGGAAATTTCTATGTCGGGGTGATGTGCTGCGGCTTCTGAGGGGGCGACCAACTTATTCACAAAGGCGATCGCTTCGATAAAATCTTTAAATAAACGGGTACAGCGGAGTTGCTTGCCTTCAACCGTCCAGCCTGACAATTGACTGGCGCGCTCTTGAATTTCAGTATTGTTAATTAGGTCAGCCATAATTTTTTTTCTTTGGAATTAGCAATGGCAGATTAACTGCCCACCTGTAGAAAACCTGACCAAAAACTATCCGCTCTCACCAATAGTGTTGAGCCTCAAGTTTTAATACTCAAGATTTAACACTATTTGAGGTGAGAGCGGTCTAGCGGGTCTTCAGATTAGAACCTGACTGCCGGGAGAATCCCTAGCTCAGCCTGGTTCCCCGTGGAAGTCGTTTCCCGTTGGAGACGACGGCTGACTGCTAGTGAGCGGCCCCGGCGCACAGCCGGTAGTTTCCAATCTGATGACCCATGCGTTTACTACTTTCTATCATGGGCATCACCTCCAGGTTTAGCTAAATGGCTTTATATTGGAACGCACATCACCTAAATACAAGATTTAAGGTGATGATTTGTGCGCTAGCCATTGCCAGCGTTACCAGAAGAACTTGCGTTCTGAGTATCGTTCTAGTATTCACAATTATTAGAATAACACAAGGAATTAGAAGTGGGGGATGCAAATTGAGATTTTTGTAAGATTGGGTGAAATTACTGCTGCTGCAAGCTCTTTGTTCGATCTCTACAGCAAGCGGGCGATCGTAGTTTTAGCCATTTGCCCATATTTTCTTCAGAATCCGGGCTGTGCGGTTATCAGGTGCATGGCCACTCTGGGGGCTGGGAAAGGTCGATCGATTTCTTGCCAGATAGCAGAGTTCACCCGATATCAAGACACAGGTTGTTCTAGCTACAGGCAGAGTTTGTTTTTGTACAAAATCAACTTTTTTTAGGGCGCTAATGCGATCGAATCCTGCAAACAAAAAGCTCCTGCCTGGTGGCGGGAGCTTTTTAAGGATTAAGGGTAAAGCCTAAACTGCTTTATCTTACCCTTTTAAAAGGTTGGAAATTTTGATATTTCGCGCTGATTACAGAGCGTTACCGCGAGGCAGAACTTCTTCAGGGAAGATGAAGTTTTCGTGGGGTTGGTCTGTCGGAGCCATCCAAGCACGAATGCCTTCGTTAAGCAGAATGTTCTTAGTGTAGAACGTTTCAAACTCAGGATCTTCAGCAGCGCGTAATTCTTGTGATACGAAGTCATAGGCGCGCAGGTTTAATGCCAAACCGACAATGCCAATGGAGCTCATCCACAAGCCTGTGACAGGTACGAACAGCATGAAGAAGTGCAACCAGCGCTTGTTGGAGAAGGCAATTCCGAAGATTTGCGACCAAAAACGGTTGGCTGTAACCATCGAGTAGGTTTCTTCTGACTGAGTTGGGTTGAAGGCGCGGAAGGTGTTTGAGCCTTCGCCGTCTTCAAACAAGGTGTTTTCTACGGTTGCACCGTGGATGGCGCACAACAGCGCACCGCCCAAGATGCCTGCAACGCCCATCATGTGGAAGGGGTTGAGCGTCCAGTTGTGGAAGCCTTGCAGGAATAACAAAAAGCGGAAAATTGCTGCGACGCCGAAACTGGGGGCGAAGAACCAGCCTGATTGACCCAAGGGGTAAAGCAGGAACACCGAAACAAACACGGCGATGGGGCCGGTGAATGCTAGGGCGTTGTAGGGACGGATGCCTACCAAACGGGCGATTTCAATCTGACGCAGGCAAAAGCCGATCAGTGCGAAGGCGCCGTGGAGGGCGACAAATGTCCACAGCCCACCGAGTTGGAACCAGCGGGTGAAGTCCCACTGTGCTTCGGGGCCCCACAGGAACAGCAGGGAGTGTCCGAGGCTGTTGGCTGGGGTGGAGACTGCTACGGTGAGGAAGTTGGCTCCTTCGAGGTAGGAGCTTGCCAAACCGTGGGTGTACCAAGATGTGACGAAGGTGGTGCCTGTTAACCAGCCACCGATGGCTAGGTAGGCGCAGGGGAATAGCAGGATGCCAGACCAGCCTACGAAGACGAAGCGATCGCGTTTGAGCCAGTCGTCGAGGACATCAAATATGCCTCTTTCGGTCTGGGCGCGTCCGACTGCGATTGTCATTACGCAAATCTCCAAATGGATATAATTACAACGGACGTTGTTCTAGTCACAACTTCTCACCTCATAGCTCTGCTGTAGCATAAAATGAGTGGATTGTGAATATAATTTACGTTTCTTTACCGCTGATGATGATTATAAAGGGAAATCTTTACAATAGCAAGAGCGAATTTTAAGTTTTGAGTAAGTTGGTAGTTCTGACGGGCAAGGCAATAGATCAACTGGGTTTCGGAGCTCAGGGCAATTGCTCAAAGCCGGAAAATGATTGAGCAACCGGGTTTCTCTCTCAATCAAGTATGAGAGAATCCGGGTTTCTGAGCGATCGGCCGATCGCTCAAAGCCGGAAAATGATTGAGCAACCGGGTTTCTCTCTCAATCGAGTATGAGAGAATCCGGGTTTCTGAGCGTTCGGCCGATCGCTCAAAGCCGGAAAATGATTGAGCAAGCGGGTTTCTCTCTCAATCAAGTATGAGAGAATCCGGGTTTCTGAGCTCAGGGCAATTGCTGAGCATGAAAATGATTGAGAAACCGCTGGTTAAAAACTAGAGATTGCTAGCGATCGACATTTTGAGTGAATTTAGCACCCAGAGGCTAAACGGCAAGCCCCCTATTCCCTCAACCTAGTGGGGAATTACTTTTGTCAATCAAAATCCGCCTCAATGATTCAACAAAAATGTTGTCTTGGCTGTCATATTCGGTAAAGAACTGCTTACGATTGGGCGTTTTACGATTTGGCGTTTGCGGTGGCTTTACCTGTAATCATTTTAGGTTAAATCCTATAAATTTAACTAGGTTTATCACAAACGGTTACGAGCCCGCAAGACTTAGGAACTGTCACAAGCGCTTTAGGGTAGTCTAGCCCCACAGCATTACCCACCAACTAAACGATAAACATCGGAACATCTGGACGTTTTAGTTGCCAACTTAAATAAGCTGTGGAGCATTTAAACCAGTAACGAGGCTAGTAGGGTGCGTCAGAAGCGAACCCTTACGCTGAAACGGAAAACCTTAGATGCTGACGCACCTTACGCAAGTCCTTTAAATGCCGAACAGCTTAATTGGGCAGCTTACTCGACAGCACCTAAAGCTTTTAGCAAGGATTTTTGCCCTTGAGTTAAACCTGTAACGCCCTTGATATTCATGCCTTCATAAATTCTTGAAGGGGAGAGAGTTTTGCCATACTTCTGCATTTCAACCGTTGAAAATTCAATCGTTTGTTCGCGGTCATCTCTAACTAAATTATGACTATTTTCTATGGGTTTACTAAAAACCGATTTGGCCACATTAGATCCAGAAAAGTTTACTTGGGACAGATTAACACCCCTCATATCTGCTTGCCAAATAGTGATATCAGAAAAATCAGCGCCCGTTAAATCGAGTTGAAGTTGACATAATAAATTGAAGATATTACCAGCCCCATATCCGGGTGCTAGACCCTGCTCTGCTAATTTGATTAAAATGTAATTGAGTTTTTCGGCTAAGTTTTCGGTGGTGTTGTACGTAACTAGGAGTCGGGAAATTAAAGGCGTAACAATGGCGCTAATTTGATTTTTTCTGACCGACTCTTCGGCTGTAGCTTTAATCAGAGCATAGTTTTGAAGAAAAGGAAACAAGGAACAAGAAAATGTAGAACTATTGCACTCTTCTATAGTAATTTCTTGGTAGAGTTGCTCAATTATTTTTTCTGTGATATAATCTCGGATTAATGGCTGCTGAGTGAAGCCAAAAATACTTTTTTCCGGGACTTGAATTGCGGCTTTTTCAATGAGAGAGCGCCACTGGAGAGATTCTAAGCTTTCTAATAATTCTGCCTGGAAAACTGGCGGGACGATATCATTTAGAAGTTCTGTAGGCAAAACTGGTTCTCGGTTAATGGCTAACCAGTAAATAATTTGTTTCTCTATCGGAGATAAGCGATTAAATTGTTCATCTAACCAAAGGCGAATGCCATTAAAAATAGTTTCTTCTTGTTCAAAGAAATCTCGAATATTTCCCGAAAATAAATCTTGTATGGAACTCGCTGCTATTTTTAAAGCTATAGGATTACCTTGGTAGCATTTTATTAGTTCCGCTTCTTCAGCAGGGGTTCCTATTAAAGACTTAAGTTTGAGGATTTCCTTGGCTGCGACTGGTGCTAAACCTTGCAGTTGCAAGAATCGGACGGGTAAAGTTGATCCGGTTAAAGATGCAATTTCTCTCGGTTTTTCTCGGCTGACAATTAGCACGCAACTTTGGTGATTGGTTTCAGCAATTTGTCTCAGAAGTTGGCTGTAGTTAGAGAATCCGTCGCGGTAAGTGCCTGCATAGCTACCACTCTGGAAAAGGAAGTCTAAATCATCAAGGATAATCAGACACCGATGCTGCTGTAAATACTTGATAAGAAGAGAGATGCGTTCGCCTACAACCTGGGGTAAATCGGGATTTTGATCCTTTGATAAAAATTGGAGAAGTTTAGCTAATTCTTCTGGTAAAGGTGAACTATCTCGCAGGCTTTTCCAGATGACAAATTCAAAGTGACTTTGAATTTTTTCTGCTAACTTTACCGATAAAGCAGTTTTGCCAATCCCGCCCATACCGATCAGGGTAATTAAGCGGCAACGATCTTCTAAAATCCAATGTTTAAGGGTAGCTAATTCTTGGCTACGCCCGTAGAAAATAGAAACGTCGATCGCCTCTGATAAATTGTGGTGGGTTTTTGTTATTAGGGAAGGATTTAGGAAGGCGATCGCTTGTTCCTCTGGATAACGTTTTAAGCCCAAAGCTTCCCAAAGGTGACAATTAGCCCAACAATCGGGCAAATTTGGTGATGTGGTTTTCGGTGTTTTATCTGGAGAGGGGCGTGTACATGATTCAAGGATTGAGTGAATATTGCGTTTTGTGACTTGAGTTCCCAATGCCAAAGAAATTGTTCGCCATAATTGGGAACCGATATCTTTTAAGTAGTCGGCATCGTATCCTGATGTATCCGCCATGTTTTGATAAGACTGTCCTTGCCAAGATTGGCGGAATACTAGGTCTTGAACGTCGTTTAAGTGGCCTGGTTTGAGTAGGGTGTCTAAAATTGCTAAGGCTTCTTCGAGAGTCATTAGCTGTGACTGTAAAACAGTGACTAAGTAATTACTCTTATAGACTATCACTTTTTCTGACTATTGTTACTTTTTTTTACTTTGTTTATCAAATCTTCATATAAAGTTCTGGCCTTTTCTGACTTTTTCCCACTGTGGAGGTTGAGGTGAGAAGGTTATTGTGTAACTACGAACTAAAGGACTCGTGAGCATCAGGTAAGTCTGAAAAAAATCTGTAAATTGCCAACTATGTAACACCTTCTCTTATCACGAACACTTTGGAAATTAGTATCGAGTCACTAAATTAACAACCTATCATTCAGAGAGGAACTGAAATGTTCACCCATAAACCTCTACAATCTCCATACAATATTCTTTCTTTTGACGGTGGCGTAATTCGTGGTCTTTTAACGGCGGTTTTGCTAGAAAAGCTAGAAGAAGAGCTACAGGCAAAGAATCCCGAAAAGGAATTAAAAGATTACTTTGATATCATTGCCGGAACTTCTTCTGGAAGTATCATTGCTTGCGGAATCGCTAGTGGATTTTCAGCCCAGAGGATTAAGAGTTTTTTTCAGGAATATGGACTCAAAATTTTCCCACCCTTAAAAGAAACTTTGACCAGCTTAATTTGGCGGTTAGTCAATACAGAGATGGATTTCAGTGAATTTGACACTTTTAATATCCTTTCTCAAAACCGTGAAGATGCCAAGAAATTTATGACTCAACCCGTCTATGACGGAAAAGGTTTGGAAGATGTACTCCAGCATATATTTGGCTACGAGGAATTTGGTGAGTTGCCACAATTAGTGATCGTGCCAAGCTACGATGTCTATAATAACGATGCTGTAATCTTCAAAAACAACAAAGAAGAGTTTAAAACGATGCCTGTGTGGGAAATTTGTAGGGCATCCGCCGCCGCACCTGTTGCTTTTCCTGCTCACGTCACGCACAATCAGGGATTCCTTAAATCTATTAAATTGAAGGAAAATAAAGCTGAAGAAGCAGGGGAAGAACCAATCATAAAAGTCCCCGTTCAAGGCATCCCTTTGATTGATGGTGGTGTTGTTGCCAATAACCCTGTGCTTTGTGCTATCGCAGAGTGTCGCAAACAATATAACACATTTCCTTCTGTAGTCGCTTCTTTTGGTTCGGGTTGGACTTTGAATCGGATTACAGTTCGAGAAGCTCAAGGTTGGGGTAGCTTGAATTGGGGAAGCGTGCTAAGGAATATCCCTTTGATGGATGTATTTTCTGATGGTTCAAGCGATGCTACGGATTATATTGCTAAACAATTGCTACTTGAGGGAGAGAGTGAATATTTCCGCTTTCAACCACTTCTGAAAAAGAATGTTAGTGCTTTTAGTGCCGCTCCCGATAATCTCGATTTATTGGTTGAGATAGCAGAACAATTCCTTAAAACTAAGGAATGCAAGGAGGATATGAAAAAGCTTGTTGAGTCTCTGACATCGCATCATTCCTTATTCCATTCTATGCGGGAGGTAATTCCTCATTTGAGTCAATCGTAAGATTGCTATTAAGTCAAGCTTACGGATCAAAACATAGAAACCGGGTTTTTTACGAAAATACTTCGTTGCGACCCACAGATTCAGTAAAAATCCGGTTTCTTTAGTCAATATTGATGCTGATTTAGAGAAATTGAAGCATCATTCGGTTCAAACTTTTAGAACTTACGTACTCACACAATATCTCCTTATAGTCGGCTTCTGGTGAGATACCAAAAGCCTAGTTACTACCTTGGTCATTGCCCTGAATGCGTAAGTCCTAGACTTAACAAACAATAAAAAAGGTGACTACTATGAACAAGCAAATTATTTTCGTTGACTCCTCTGTACAAGACTATCAAAGCCTGATCCAAGGTATAGATAGCGCTCAAATTGTGATTTTAAATAAAAATTTGAGCGGCATCACACAAATTACTAATGCCTTAGCCAATCAAAAAGATATTGAAGCGATACATATCCTTTCACACGGGGCTCCGGGTATCCTCTATCTCGGTAATACCCAACTGAGTCTGGATACTCTGAACCTATACGCCCACCAATTACAACAGTGGGGAACAACAGGAAGCCTCATCTTCCTTTATGGGTGTTCCGTTGCGGCGGGAGACGCGGGCGCAGAATTTATCGAAAAATTACACCAACTCAGCGGTGCAGCTATCAGTGCGAATCCCAACCCCACCGGGAATGCGGCCAAAGGCGGCACCTGGTCACTCACTTATCAGTACCCTGGAGGCTCTTTTTTCCCTGACTCGCTAACTCCCTTCAGTGCTCAAGCCTTGGCGACTTACTCTGGCTTATTAGGTTTCAAGGTATTGAAAGATATCAGCCCAGGGCTAGCTGATTCATCCCCTTCCAGCCTCACGATCGTAAATGGTAACTTGTATTTCATTGCCAACACCACCAATGGTCTTGAGTTGTGGAAAAGTGATGGGACAGCCGCCGGCACCGTCTTGGTCAAAGACATCAACTCAGGGGTAGGTAGTTCATTCCCATCCAGCTATTCCAACCTCACGAACGTGAACGGCACCTTGTATTTCACTGCCAATGACGGTACCAATGGTAATGAGTTGTGGAAAAGTGATGGGACAGCCGCCGGTACTGTCTTGGTCAAAGATATCAACCCAGGGACAGGTGGTTCAGGCCCTCAATACCTCGCGAACGTGAATGGCACCTTGTATTTCAGCGTCGAGAAAGGCACCAATGGTGGTTATGAGTTGTGGAAAAGTGATGGGACAGCCGACGGTACCCTCTTGCTCAAAGATCTCGGTTTAAATTCATTCCCTCAATACCTCACGAACGTAAATGGCACGTTGTATTTAAGTGCCCGTTACGCCAACACCAAAGACGGCATCTATGGTGATGAGTTGTTGAAAAGTGATGGGACCGCTGTCGGTACCGTCTGGGTTAAAGACATCAAGCCAGGGGATGTTACTTCAAACCCCTATGAACTCACGAACGTAAATGGCACCTTGTATTTCAGTGGCTATGACGGCACCCATGGTCAAGAGTTGTGGAAAAGTGATGGGACAGCCGCTGGTACCGTCTTGGTCAAAGACATCGACCCAGGAACAGCGACTCTTCATCCATCATCGCGGCCTCAGTCTTTCACGAACGTGAACGGCACCTTGTATTTCACTGCCGATGACGGCACCAATGGTAATGAGTTGTGGAAAAGTGATGGGACAGCCGCTGGCACCGTCCTGGTCAAAGACATCAACCCAGGGGTAAATTCAGGTCTTAGCCGTTATGATACCAATTTTACGAACGTGAACGGCACCGTGTATTTTGGTGCCGATGACGGCACTAATGGTGGTTATGAATTATGGAAAAGTGATGGGACAGCCGCTGGCACTGTCTTGGTTAAAGACATCAACCCAGGGACAAGTGGTTTAGTCTTGCACCCCCACATCGAGAATGTCAACGGCACATTGTATTTCGCTGCCGATGACGGCACCAATGGTTATGAGTTGTGGAAAAGTGATGGGACAACCGCAGGTACCGTCTTGGTTAAAGACATCAGGCCAGGGGATGTTACTTCACTCCTTCAAAACCTCACGAACGTAAATGGTAAATTGTATTTCACTGCCAATGACGGCATCAATGGTGATGAGTTGTGGAGTCTCTCCCCCGCCGTCATCACCCAAGTCTCCTCTACCACCGCTGATGCACTCTACAAAGTCGGCCAAGACATCAACATTACGGTAAAATTTGACGAACCTGTAACCGTTACAGCCATTCCTCAACTGCAACTGAAAACCGGTACAACCAATCAATTCGCTACCTACCTAAGCGGTAGCGCCACTGATACCCTCACCTTTAAATACACAGTCCAAAGTGGAGATAAGAGTCCTGACCTAGAATACTTGGCCACTAACTCCCTCACCCTCAATAGCGGTACCATTAAAGATAGTGAGGGACTCGATGCTAATTTAACCCTTCCCGTCTTGGGTTCAGCCCAATCCCTTGGGGGGACTAAAGCCCTTGTCATTGATACTATAGCCCCCGCCATTACCAGTGTCAGCCTACCCGCGAACAAAACCTACATAGTTGGAGAAAACCTCGACTTCACCGTTACCTTCTCCGAAGCCGTCACCATCACTGGCGGTGCAAACTTACCCATTACCCTAGATACTGGGGGCGCTGTCAACGCGACCCTTAATGGTACAGGAGCATCGGCCACCACCCATACCTTCCGTTATACTGTTGCCTCTGGCACCTTAGATACCGACGGCATCACAGTTGGCACAGCCTTATCCTTACCCACCGGTGCTACCATTGAAAATGCCAGCAACACCAAAGCTACCTTAACCTTCAGCAGCGGCAGCACCACAGGCGTATTAGTTGATGGTGTTGTTCCCGCAGTACCCACCTTCACGACTACGACTGGCACCACTAAAAGTACCACTCCAACTCTGGCGGGGACTGCCGAAGCCAATAGTACCGTGAAAATCTTACAAGGTACAACTGAACTCGGCACTACGACAGCGGATGCTTCGGGTAAGTGGAGTTTTACACCTTCTACTGCCTTAACTGAAGGTACTTACGCCTTTACAGCCACAGCCACCGATGCCGAAGGTAATACATCTAGTGCCGCGAGTGCAGTCAATCTGACAATAGATGCAACAGTACCTCCAGTACCCACCTTCACGACTACGACTGGCACCACTAAAATTACCACTCCAACTCTGGCGGGGACTGCCGAAGCCAATAGTACCGTGAAAATCTTGCAAGGTACAACTGAACTCGGCACTACGACAGCGGATGCTTCGGGTAAGTGGAGTTTTACACCTACAAAAACTTTAGCCGATGGCAATTATGCCTTTACTGCCATAGCTACTGACGCAGCAGGTAATATATCTAGTGCTTCGAGTGCAGTTAATCTGATTGTAAATACCGCACCAACTGCCCCACCATCAGTAACGGTAGTACCCTTAGTAACACCAACGGCAACAGTAGAAATTAACACGCCATCAATCAGTCTAATAGATCGTGGAGAACCAACTAATTTCCCACAAAATCAAGTTGTAGATGACCGATATTTACTGGCAGATGATGATGACCGCAGTATCCCACAATCAGCCTTTGGTCAACCGATATTTGCCTTATCAGGTAATGATAATTTGACCGGAAGTGACGGTAATGACACGATTCATGGTAACAAAGGTGCTGATACCATTGATGGTGGTAATGGTAACGATCAATTATTTGGCGGGAAACATTCCGATCAATTATCTGGTGGCAATGGTGATAACGTATTGAGTGGTAATAATGAGAATGACACTCTCACCGGTGGCGAGGGTAATGATACCATAAATGGTGGCAAGGAAAATGATGTCTTACTTGGTGGCAATGGCGATGATGAGGTATGGGGAGATAAAGGATTTGATGTGCTTACAGGTGGCGCAGGAAAGGATAACTTTGTCTTAGACTTTACTGCTATTAATGCTAATGAAGCTGATTTTATTACTGACTTTAGTTCTGAAGATAAAATTAAGTTAGTTGGTGTTAATTACAGTCAATTAACTTTTGAGTCAGTGAATATCATCTTAGATGGATCTGCGGCTGTAGGTTCAACGGCAATTAAATCGGGGGATAACTATTTAGGATTGGTTTACAACGTGAATCAATCTGCTCTGAATAGTGGTTCTTTCTTGTAAAATTCGCAGGAATTATGGCAAGAAACCGGGTTTCTCTAAAAGATGTTTGCTTTCTCAACTAGATATCTACCAGGAAACCCGTTTTCTCGCCTCTTAGAAAAATATCATTCATTTCAATAAAATTTAATTTTTTAGGTAAACTAAAATGACCACTTCTGATACAAAAACGGGTCGGTTGGATAACAATGACTTTCTGTTTCCAGCTAGGTATATCGGCGGCTATACCTGGCTTGATGAATATGACTTAAATACAGATGCAATCGGGCAAGGAATCACACTTGCTCTGGATGCTACAGATCAAAGCAAATTTGACACATTCTTAGAAATTATAGATGCCAATACGGGTAAGGTTCTTGCTGATAATGACGATGAGGGTGGTATTAGTACAAACTCATTGATTGCGCCTGGTCAGCCTTCCCAAAGTGGCGATATATTTGACATTTCAACAATTCCTGATTCTTTGACAATTGACGGCACTACCAAGTACAAAGTGCGCGTCTTTAGCGTAGATTCTGTTACCGACCTATTGTCTACTTATCCCTACACTTTACAGGCCAGCGTTCCTAATGGTAATGTCAGTTTAGTTCCAAGAGGTAGCAACTTTAGCAGCCCTCTAACGGGCAGTACCGTTGCATTAACTGGTAAATTGGAGGTCAACAAAGACTTTACTTTTCCAGGTATAGGTGGTAACACACTTGCTGATGAATTTCTCGTAAGTACATCACTCGACAACGAACCGCTCAAAATTTCCCTTAGCAGTACAACAATAGGCTTTGACCCTTTCGTAGCAGTCATCAGCCCTAAGAATCCCGAAATTTTTGTCTCAGATAATAACAGCGGCGGCGGTTTGAACTCACAGCTTACTGTTCCGCGCGCAGGTATTGATTACAGAATCCGCGTCAGCAGTAACACTACATTTCCCAATTCCACAGCTTCTGCTGCTGATTACAGTTTACAGGTCAGTGTTGCTCAAGGTAGCGTCACATTAACTCCTCGGAGTGGCGAAACTCTGCAATTAGGGCGCGGTGGTGGAAAAGTACCCGACGCTTCCACATTGCCAGATATTTCTAATGGGGGAACATCGCCACAGATTTTCGGTACACCTGTAGATATCGCAACACCGACAATTAATGCCCCCGGCTCAGGCAATCCTACTGGGCAATCAGCAAACACTGTTACGGGTCTATTTTACAACCTCTCAGACAGTAAGGATGATATTTTGCTGTTCTCACTGCCCTCGACGGCTACTGGCAAACAAATCTTAGCCCTATCTGGCAGCGATAAAATTACTGGCACCAGCGGCGCTGATACGGTTAACGGAATGCAAGGAGCCGATACAATTGACGGAGGCGCGGGTAATGACAGTTTATCCGGCGGTAAAGAGTCAGATTCCCTTGAAGGTGGTGCTGGCAACGACCAAATATTAGGCAACAATGACAACGATACTCTTACCGGAGGAGAAGGCAATGATACTATCCGGGGCGGTAAAGAGAAAGATAGCCTGACTGGTGGTGGTGGCGATGACTTTCTCTATGGCGATCGCCATCAAGATTTTCTCACCGGTGGCGATGGAAACGATACATTTGTCTTAGCTGGGGGACAGATAGCAGCGCTCAGTTTAACAGATGCAGATGTGATTACAGACTTCAAGACTGGGGACAAAATTGGTCTCACCGACGGGAGTACATTTGGCGGCCTCTCCTTTGAAAATGTCAGTTTGACTCTGACTGGACAACCTGCTGTCAATTCTATAGCAATTAAAGTTAAAGCCGACTCCAGTTATTTGGGTATCGTTCAAGGGGTAGCGCAAAGCGCTTTGACGGCAAATGCTTTTGTTATTCTGTAGCATGGGCTTTGTCCACTCTATTTGAGTGAAATTAATCGCGATCGCCTTTGAGTTTGAGAGGAGGCGATCGCACTTGTATTCTTCCTGTTCGAGGGGCGATCGCACTCATCACCGTGTGCCAGTTGCGTCCATGACCACGAATTTCAAAGGTGGTACCCGCCACGTGATTTATCCGTGGGATCAATCCAAAATCTAAAATCTAAAATCCTCAAGCCCCCGAATTGATCTCGCGCAAGTCAATCCAAAATCTAAAATCTAAAATCTAAAATCGAATGACTGTCCTCATCTTCCCCACCCCCCCATCTTTTCCATCCCATCATCCTCTTCTGCTCCTCAGCACCTATACTTAAAATTGGGATCTTACAGTTAATTTTTTTAAACCGAATGTTCAGCATTGACATCATTGTGAAAAATACGCCCGTCTCGCTGTCGGTGCAGCGGAAGTTGGAGGAAGACGCTGAGACTGTTTACCAGCAGGTACTGGCGGCGATTCGCAACTCCCAACCGCAAATTTTGGAACTCACCTGCGAGAAAAATCCTGAGAAAAAGGTGGCTGTACTCAGCAGCGAGATTTCTGGGGTGGTGGTTTCTCAGAAATCGGGGGCGTCATCTACAGGCAGATCCCCTGGTTTTGTCTCGATGACAGCAGAATGAGGGCTGGGGGTGTTGGTGCCGATATGAGCCAGTCAGCCGTTGCTGTGCGGGATTTGGGTTTTTGCTGGCCGTCGGGCGATCGAGTGTTGCAAGGTTGCTCTCTGGATGTACCCAAGGGCGAGTTTTGGATGCTTTTGGGCACTAACGGCAGTGGCAAGTCTACGCTGTTGAGGCTGATGGCTGGGCTGCTGCACCCCCAGTCGGGGGAAATTGACCTGAGTGGGCGGGTGGGTTTTGTGTTTCAAAACCCCGATCACCAATTGGTTATGCCGACGGTGGGTGCGGATGTGGCTTTTGGTTTGGTGGAGGAAAAGCTTTCTAACGTTCAGGTGCGGGAGAGGGTGGCGGAGGCTTTGGAGGCTGTGAATTTGCTGGATTTGCAGCGGCGGCCGATTTATGCTTTGAGTGGGGGCCAGAAGCAGCGAATTGCTCTTGCTGGGGCGATCGCCCGTCACTGCGAAATTCTGCTGTTGGATGAACCGACGGCTTTGTTAGATCCAGATTCTCAGTTGGATTTGGTGGCCGCGGTGCAGCGGTTGGTGAAAAATCGCGGGATTACGGCTTTGTGGGTGACTCACCGTTTGGATGAGTTGAATTATTGTGATGGGGCTTTTTTGTTGGAAAAGGGCCAAGTTGTCGATCGCGGAGATCCGGCGCGTTTGAAGCAGCGGTTGATGCAAAGCCAAGATGTTTAGCCCTCAAGCAATTTAAGAATTAAGTCACTTGGCGATTGAAATCGCTTCTACAAAAACGAAGTCTGCCTCCGCAGACTAAAAGCATAGCTGCACGCCAAATTAATCTCGCAATCCTCGATCGCGCAACCAAGCATCTGCCCAAATTGTATCGGCCTCTGACAGCGGTGGTATGACTTCCCAGTTGCGATAATCTATCTTGAGGTCGTAACTTGCTATGTCGTAAATTTGAGTGAATAATTCCTGCAAATTGATTATAGGTTCGGTATCGCCCGATCGCAGTGGCAAAGGAAAGGTAGGCAGCGGGTTCTGCACGTTAAAAGCATACAAATCTGCTCTGGGACGGCGATTTCCCCGACACACCAAAACGCTATAGTGGCTTTCAATGTCATTGCCAATAACTGGCATTTTTTGACCGCGCCGCAATAAATCTATTTCAATTAAATGAGTGCGGCTACCTAAAATTTCTTCTCGCTTTTCTTCGTACATTTGTCGTCCTTTTCCTGTGCGCTTATTGCTAGGCGAGAGGATTTCAATCAGGGTGATTAGTTCTTGGTTTCCTCTTTCTCTAATTTCTAAATAGCCTTCCCGAACCTGGTAGGGCATGGGAATATTTACTGTTAACGGTTGTGTTGGTGGCGCTGCAACGGCTACGTTTGATGTTATTAATTCGGTTGTAGTTCTTGGCTGAATTACGTTTACATCAGGAATGCCAATTGATAAATTGTCGTCAGCGGTTTCATAGATTCTCACTTCCAATGAGACTAAATACTTAGGACGAAGTTGGGGAGACAAAAATCTGAAAATTTCACTAATTAACAAGTGATGTAGGGCTGGCCAGAGTTCGGGATGCTCTAAATACGGGTCCATACCAGGAAAGGGAGATGGCATTGATGTGACTCCTTGACTTAAGTCTATTTACAGTTTAGCAATGTTGTTTTGGGAAAATTAGGGCCGATCGCACTTCCTGTCAAATAGAATAATTCCTATTTGTGGAAGGGCGATTCCCTACGGGATAGCTCCGCTTCACGCACTTTTCAACAATTAAACTTCGAGCGGCAATTGTGTTTGAATTGGAACGCTGTTTTCATCCAACACAGACACCGCATTTACGAACACAATTGTATGCGGGACTGCGGGCATTAAGCGGCGCAGTGCATTGAGGTAAGATTCGGCATCTCTTCGGCGGGCGAAACGGGCGACTGTTAACCGCTGACACTTGGGGAGGTGGCGAATTAGATGCCAAGGTTGAAGTCGATCGCGATATGTCGATTGTTTTGGTATCATAGGAAAATCCTTCCCACTTTTGTGGGTGGTGAATGAAAGGCGATCGCTCTAGATTTCTCAGGTCCGAGGGCGATCGCTTATTTGATAATCACAAGTTTATGATACGTTCGTATCAACTGTCAAGTGCAAGATGGGTCTAATTCGGTTGCGGGTTCGAGAACTAGCTGAGGAGAAGGGTTGGACGCTTAAAGAAGTTTCTGAGCGATCGGGCATTCCTTACAGTACCGTTAGGAGTTATGCCCATTCTCCCAAGCTGGCAACGGTAGATTACACAGCTTTAAACAAAATGGCTCGCGTGTTTGATGTTGCGATCGAAGATTTAGTGGAGATATTGGAAGAGTAGGCTGATTTATCGTTGGGAATATGGGACGAATTAGGCTGCGAGTTCGAGAATTTGCTCAAGAGAAGGGTTGGAATATGACAGAAGTCTCTAAAAGAACAGGTATTCCATATACCACTATCATTACTTATGCCAATTCTCCAGGTATGGCAACTGTAGATTACACAGCTTTGGACAAGATGGCCCGTGCGTTCGATATTGCGATCGAAGATTTAGTTGAGATTTTGGAACAGTAAACTGATTTGTCAGCGAGAAGATGGGGTTAATTCGGTTGCGAGTTCGAGAACTAGCCCAGGAAAAGGGTTGGACGCTGAAAGAAGTCTCTGACAGAACGGGAATTCCCTACAGCACGGTTAAAAAATACGCCCAAGCTCCCAAAATGGCAACGGTGGACTACACGGCTTTGCAGAAACTTGCTGCTGTCTTCGATGTGATGGTGGAAGATTTGGTTGAGGTTTTGGAAAATTAAGCTTAGGACTTACGCACGGGTGGTCAGAAACCGGGTTTTTGCGGGAATACTTCGTTACAGCCCGCAGATTTTGCAAAAAACCCGGTTTCTCTGACGAAGCGCATAAGTCCCGATCGCACTCAATTCGATCGCCCATTCTAAAAATCGCAAAAATCTTCAATTCCGGCACGAATTGCCAAAAGTGCGATCGACCCTGCCAGTCTTGATGGTAAGCTGGTGGTTGACGCTAAAAATTGGGCGATCGCACTTATCAGAGCCTCAATTTCTTTTTCTAAGTTTTCCTGCAACTTCTGTTCGACTTCTAATTCAATTTGCGATCGAAGTTTTGCCTCAATTTCCCGTTCTAATGTTTGGCGTAATCGATCCTCCTGTGCTTTTTCCCGTTGTTGTTGTTTTTCGCGATCGATTTCAGCTCTTTTCTTAATTGCTTCCTCAGCGATGCGAATATTTTCTTCAATGGGTACACCTTCAGGAGTACACATCTGCCCGTACCATGTCGCTTGTGAATCTGGGGGATTACGGCGACCAAAAAATATCTGAATCGCTTCATCATCATGCCGATGCGATAGCACGTAAGCTTTTAATTCGGATCTGCTCATTTCATCAAAGTTCGGTTTCATCCAAAAACCTCCAAAGTCAATTACTAGATACGATTACTTGCAGATCATCACTTACGAAAATATACACTTCTGTGGTTTGAGCATTAAAACGGAATAGTTGAATATCTCGGTAGTAGCTAGAGAACATCTGGCAGACGCGCAGACAGGCTTGGGCTTGTTCGTCAGTGGGATTAATCTGAAGTTCCTCAATTGTGGCACAAACTTTTGAATATAATATAACTTACGCATAGGAACCCAGAAACCGGGTTTTTTCGAGAAGACTTCTTGACAGTGCAAAGACTCGGTAAAAACCCGGTTTCTTTGTCGGAGTGCGTAAATCCCGATCGCATTAAAAAGAGGTAGCTTGCGATTTTTAGTTGGTGGGGGCGGGTTTTTTAGATTGTCTATCTGTGTCATAAAGGGTTGGAAAAACCCGCCACCACAGGTCGATCGAGGATGTGCGATATGTCAGATTTTACGGTTAATTCCCCTACTTCATCTCATAACCAAACAAATTCGGATCGACTTCTCCCAAATTCAAATCAGCCAAACCATACTCAGCCCAACGCCTTTCTACCATCGCCGCCACATCCGGATCTGACTCCAAAACTTCCCCCCATTCGTGATCCGTTTCCGGCGGCATCTTCGTAGTAGCATCAATCCCCATTCTGCCTCCCAAACCAATCTTTTCACTGGCAAAATCTAACGTATCAAAAGGCGTATTCGGCAGAATAAATACATCCCGCACCGGATCGACTTTAGAACTAATTGCCCAAACTACTTGACGCGGGTCGCGAATGTTGATACTTTTATCGACAACAATCACAAACTTAGTGTAAGTAAACTGCGGTAAAGCACTCCAAAATGCTAAAGCAGCCCTGCGCGCTTGACCGGGATATGCTTTATCGATCGAGATAATTGCCGCCTTATAACTCAGCGCTTCCATCGGTAAGAAGAAATCGACAATTTCCGATACTTGCTGCCGCAAAATAGGGGTATAAATACGGTTAAGCGCGATCGCCATCATTGCTTCTTCTTTCGGCGGCCGCCCGCTAAATGTGGTCAGATAAATCGGGTCTTTGCGGTGCGTCATGCAGTGGAACCGCACCAACGGCGAATCTTCGACACCGCCGTAATAACCCATGTGATCGCCGAAGGGCCCGTCGGGCAGAACTTCCCCCGGCGTAATCGTTCCTTCTAACACAATTTCCGAGTCCGCCGGTACTTCCAAATCTACGGTTTTGCACTTCGCCAATTGCACGCCGGAACCGCCGTAAAGTCCGGCAAATAACCATTCCGATAAATCTACAGGAATTGGGGTTGCTGCGGCGAGAATGATTAAAGGATCGACTCCCAGGGCGATCGCAACTTCCAACTTTTTACCAGCCTGCGCCGCTTTCCGCAAGTGCCGCGCGCCGCCCCGCACCGATAACCAGTGTACAGTCATCGTGTTTTTTGACTGCAACTGCAACCTATAAACCCCCACATTCGGCGTGCCCGTTTCGCAATCTTTGGTAATTACCAAACCCAGGGTGATAATTTTGCCCGCATCTCCCGGATAAGGGCGAATCATCGGGATTTTGTTCAAATCCAGCCCTTCTCCCTCAATTACCACTTGCTGACAAGCTGGGAAAAAGTCGCGCCCCGGTTTGGCTTTCACTACGTCAAACAGGACTTTGCCGAATTCTATCGCTTGGGAAATCTTTTTCGGCGGTTTTGGCTGTTGCAGCATTCCCAGTTTTTTGCCGAGCTCTTCTAGTTCGATCGGCTTTTCCATGTTCATCGCCCAGCAAACGCGCTCTTCCGTACCCAACAGGTTGATTGCAACGGGGAATTCGGCCCCTTTGACGTTTTCAAACAGCAGTCCAGGGCCGCCTTTTTGCAGCATTTGATTGGAAATTTCGGCAATTTCGAGGTCGGAATCGACTAAGGCACTAATTCGGCGCAGTTGTCCCCGTTCTTCGAGTAGTTTGAGGAATCCCCGCAAGTCTCTAGCCATTTTTTTAAGAATTGTTAACGTTCTTTTGTTATTATGAGCCGATCGACTGCCACAAGTTAAACTGCGATGATAAGTTAATCAAAAATTCCCGATACTCGTTCGATAGATTGTGAAAAATCCCCGACGATCGCCTGAGCGATTTCGTAAAAACGGTCGTTCTCGCAGCCAACAGTTTTATCCGCGTCAGCCTAACGGTCAACAATTGTTTGAGGCTTTGCTACCGCCGTCTAGCAGCAGGTGCGGGGAAGGTGCGTTAAGCGAAGCTATCCCGAAGGGAATCGCCGACAAAAGCTCAGAGTGCGATCGGGGCCTAGCTATTTTGCTCCTAGACGCAGAAAACTTGAAACTGGACGTTAATGCTGAAAAATTTTTAGCCAGTTTGTATGGCTCTCCCCTACAAGTTAAAATTGCTTTTGCTAACTGGAAAAAGCCGACTACTGGCAAGTTGGATGCTGAACTTTACGATCGCGGTTACGAACTGATTCACGTTCCGGGTGGTGCTAATAGTGCTGACGGTAAAATGATTGCTTTTGGCGCTGCTATTTTATACCGTTATAGGGATGTAAAACAAGTTTTTGTCTGTTCTTCTGACGGTTTGTTAAATCACCTTTGCAATCAGTTGCAAAATCAGGGATTGACTGTGTTTCGGGTGCGACGACAAAATGCTGTGTTGTCTGTAGAAAATCTTCGGACTGGTGATACTAATCACTATTCTTGCAAAAGGGAACAGGAAGTCCCTAGTTTTGAAGAATTGGCTAATCAAATTGGTGAGTTTTTGAAGGCTGAACACAAATCTATTGATGAGCGGATAGCTAGATTTTCTAGTGTGGCTGAGTTTTTTCAAGATCGTCGTACTATTGTTTTCCCTTCTACAACTTCCCCTGCCACAGCAGTGTCGGAATCAGGAGAAAACGAAGTGACACCGGTGGCTGAAGTATCTTTGGCTTCTGTTGTTGTCAATCAAAATTTGCCAGAAATAATTCCCGATCTCAATTCAAATCCTATTGAGTCGCTGGATGTTTTAAAATATATACTTGTGCAAATAATTGAAACTGCAAAAGTTGAGTTAAAAGAGGATTATATTCCTGTGGCAATAATTAAGAAAAAATTTTTTGCCAAATATCAGTTTCATGCTGATTTAATTGTCAAACAATTGTTGGGGAATAATTCCAGTCTAATCAAATTATTCCAGTCTGAATCGGCGGATTTTAAAGTAATATTAATCGGTAGCGAACATCACGTGGCAATCATGCCAAAGATGGACAGTTCAGAAGAAGGATAAGAATTATCAATTGGCGATCGCACAGTCAGCTCCCTGATGTATTTAAGAAATCAGGTCTCCGAGTCTTCCGTCTGAAAATTTAATCTGTTATTAACCAAAATTTAAGACAAGCTTATTCTTTTATTATTTAATCTGTTATTAACCAAAATTTAAAACAAGCTTATTCTTTTATATCCCTTTCTTTGGAGGTTTCAGTCTATCCTAGGTCGTAGATTTGCAAAGTCGGCTATTAAGGGAGAGGAGGAATATGAATTTTTTCACAGGACGTTGGCGACGTAGTTTTATAGTGACACTAGCAGCCGCAGCATTTTCGCTAACTTTGATTAGTTCCGCTGTAGCTGCTGTAACACTAAATGGTTCGGGAGCAACTTTCCCCAAACCTCTTTACGATCGCTACTTCTCTCAAATGAGAAGTGCAAATCAAATTACTGTAAACTACCAAGGAACTGGTAGCGGTGCTGGCATCAAAGCATTAATTACAGGGACTGTTGATTTCGCAGGCAGCGACGCGCTGATGACTGCTGCACAAATAGCCGAAGTAAAGCGGGGTGTAATAGCTGTTCCCACGGCTGGCGGCGCTGTTGCAGTTGTTTACAACTTGCCCGGAGTGACCAATCTGAGGCTAAATAAGGATGCCATGAACGGCATCTTTGAAGGCAAGATTACTCGCTGGAACGATGCGAAAATAGCCGGAATTTCTGGACAAGCTAAAAACTTGCCAAATACTGCGATTCGAGTAGCTGTACGGGCAGACAGCAGCGGTACTAGTTTTATTTTTGCTAATCATTTGCAGGCAACTGGTAGCACCATCAAAGCTGCCGCTCAGCCGAAGTGGCCAGACACCGCTGTCAGGGGTCAAGGAAACCCCGGCGTAGCTGCTTTGGTGAAGAATACAGCGGGTGCGATCGGCTATGTTCAAGATACTTTTGCTCGGCAAAACAATCTTCAAACAGCATTTATTCAAAATAAAGCTGGCAGGTTTGTAGACCCTAGCTTGGCTGAAGCAGAGAAAGCTTTAGCAGGGGAAACATTCCCCGCAGACTTCCGCTTAGTAGAAGGCAATCCCAACGACGGTTATCCGATTGTTGGTTTGACTTGGCTGTTAATCTACAAACAGTATCCTGCTGCGAAAGCAGAGGCTATTAAAAAGATGGTTAATTGGGTGATGACTACAGGTCAAGGTATCAACAAACAGCTAGAGTTTACTCGGATTCCTTCAGCTACAGCTCAAAAGGTGGTTCAAGCAGTTAATCAGACTGTGATTGCCAGAGGTTAATTCCGGCGATCGCACGGGGTTATGAGTTGACGAGTTAAATCGATGACTCAAAATTCATAAATGATCAGGTTAGTGTGCACTAAATTTACTGTGTAAGGTACGCACTGCGTACCTTACAAACTAGGTTCCCAGCGCGCAACCAGCCCATTATAATTCCTCGTCCTTTAAGCAAGTATTTTACTTTGTACGCACTAATTTTGGTATGACCAATATTTCAAAAAAGCGGGATAGATTGACTCGGAAACCGACAGAAATGAACACAGAAGTAGATTTGACAGATACTGCTGGTGAAGGTCTATGGATGGAGTCAGGATTTACACTATTTGTATGGGGTTTTGCCCTAGCAACAGCGGGTACGTTGTTTTTGATGAGTGCGGTAATTTTTAAAGATGCTTGGCCTGCTATTAGCCAATTTGGACTCTCTTTCTTGTGGAATCCCAAGTGGGATATCGGTGAGTTGCAGTTTGGGGCTTTGCCGTTTATTTACGGTACTGTAATTAGTTCTGCGATCGGCATAATCATCGCACTTCCTTTAGGGCTGTCAGTAGCTATAGTTACTAGCGAGAACTTCTTACCCGTTTGGGTGCGATCGCCCTTGGGATTCATGGTTGAATTAATCTCGGCTATTCCCAGCGTAATAGTTGGCCTTTGGGGAATATTTGTTTTGATTCCCTTCTTGTTGCCATTGCAGCAGTCATTGTTTGATAATTTCAGTTGGTTTCCCTTGTTCAGCAGCGAACCTTTAGGCCCCGGAATGCTGCCCGCTGGAATCCTTTTATCGATTATGATTTTGCCAACAGTAGCCGCCATCAGCCGCGATGTATTGATGTCGGTTCCAGTAGATGTGCGAAGCGCTTCCATGTCCCTTGGTGCCACCCGCTGGGAAACAATATTTAAGCTGTTATTACCAGCAGCTAGTTCGGGGATTATCGGCGCCACCATATTAGCATTGGGACGCGCTTTAGGCGAAACAATGGCAGTCACAATGGTGATTGGCAACTCGATTCAAATTAACAAATCCCTGCTGGCTCCCAGCTACTCAATTCCTGCTGTTTTGGCAAGTCAATTTCGGGAAGCTGTAGAACCGCTGCACACCGGCGCTTTGATGTATTTAGCCTTAATTTTATTTGTGATCACTCTGTTCGTAAATGCGATCGCAGTATTGTTGGTTCAGCTAATTGGGGCCAAAAAAGCTAAAACTTAACATCATCGAAAGCAATTTGGTCACAAGCCGCGCCGCCAGATTTATCCCCTGGTTCAATCTAAAATCTCAAATCTAAAATCCCATGGCTCAAGCACAAAAATTAGATAGTATTCTGGATGCAGAAATCACCAACCCCCTGTCGCTAAGCCGAACTTTTTTCAGCCGGGGAATGACAGTTATCGCTTTCGCTCTGACAGCTCTAGCCCTGCTCCCTTTGTTTGCTATTTTATACAAAATTCTGGGGGAAGGACTTACACATTTGAGCTGGGAAGTGCTAGTATCTCTGCCCGCACCCGTCGGAGTTGAAGACCAGCCCAACGGCTTTGCTAATGCGATTCTCGGCACTGCTTTAATGGTGGGAATTGCGACATTAATTAGCGTACCTATCGGCGTAATGACGGGAATATTTTTGTCTGAGTTTGGTAGAGAAAACAAAGCGATAGCCAATAGTATTCGCTTTATCACCGTCATTCTCAGCAGCGTTCCCTCGATCGTAGTTGGCGTCTTTTCCTACGCCCTAATCGTCGTTACCACCAAAGCATTTTCATCCTTAGCAGGCGGTTTTGCCCTCGGCGTCATCATGCTTCCAGTGGTTGCTCTGACAACAGAACAAGCATTAAAATTAGTGCCTACTTCTTACCGCCTCGCTTCTGCTGGTTTGGGAGGCGGACGCTTTCAAACTATGTTTCGCATTATCATACCCTCAGCACTTCCAACTATTACCACAGGTATTTTACTCGCTGCTTCCCGCGCCGCCGGCGAAACCGCACCGTTGATTGTAACGGCGTTATCGAGTCAATTTTGGCCTCCTTTAGTTGATAAATTGGGCGAGATAATGCAGTCCCCTATAGGTGCAGAAACCATTGCAAAACTCAAAGAAATTCCCGAAACACTGCTGACCCCGACTCCTTCCATGTCAGTATTAATATACAGCTACGCCAGCTCTCCTTACAAAGAGCAGAACGAATTGGCGTGGACTGCTGCCTCTGTCCTTTTGGGTATGGTTTTGATTGCTAGCGTCGCATCCCGTACAGTAACTCGGAAACGCTTGCAAAATCGATAAATCAATAACTAAAGTGCATCTCTCAGTCAAATATTAACAAGATAACCAGCTAAATAATGAAACCTAAAGCTAACTTGAAATCCGAAAACTATACAGATCAATTCCTAGAAGATGCCGCCCCGGAAATAGACCCCAATGCAATGCCAGCACTGCGGGTTCAGGACTTGAGTTTTTATTACGGAACTCACAAAGTCTTAGAAAATTTATCGATGAATATCCCTCACCCGCAAGTGACGGCTATTATTGGTCCTTCAGGTTGCGGCAAATCTACGTTTCTCAAAGCTCTCAACCGGATTGGTGAATTGGAGGGAAAAGTTAAAATTAAAGGAAGAGTAGAGTTTTTTGGACAGGATATTTACAGCCCAAAAGTAAACATTAATAGTTTGCGTCGGCAAATTGGGATGGTGTTTCAAAGACCGAATCCTTTTCCACTGAGCATCTACGATAATATTGCTTACGGGGTGAGGATTTTTGGTCGCAAAAGCAAAGCAGAATTAGATGAAATTGTGGAATCGGCACTCAAAAGTGCGGCGCTTTGGGATGAAGTCAAAGACGATTTGAATAAATCGGCTCAGGGGATTTCGGGGGGACAGCAGCAGCGGCTTTGTATTGCTCGCGCTTTGGCTGTGAAGCCGAAAATTTTGTTGATGGATGAACCTTGTTCTGCTCTAGATCCGATTTCTACGATGAAGATTGAGGAGTTGTTTCAGACTCTGCGGCAGCAGTTAACAGTTGTAATTGTGACGCATAATATGCAGCAGGCGGCTCGCGTTTCTGATTACACGGCTTTCTTTAATACTGATGAAAGTCGCATCGGCCGCATGGTGGAATTTGGGCCGACAAGTAAGATTTTTACTTCTGCGGGCAATTCGAGTACGAGAGATTACATTCAAGGCCGTTTCGGTTAATACTTACATCTTGAACCTCTTTCAGAACAGGCAAGATGTCTATTCCACAACAGACAAATATTTTTGTGCAGGCATCTTGCCTGCTATAGTTATGTTTTCAGAACAGGCAAGATGCCTGTTCCACAACAGACAAATATTTTTGTGCAGGCATCTTGCCTAGTATATTTATGTCTTCACCACTGCTGAAGCGAGAGTTAGGTATTTTCGGCGCAACTCTCATGGGCCTGGGCTCAATCCTCGGTACCGGAGTATTTGTGAGTATCGGCATTGCTGCGGAAGTTGCGGGGCCGGGAGTGATTTTGGCTGTAGGTATTGCGGCTTTAGTTGCTGTTTGCAATGGCCTTAGCAGCGCTCAATTAGCGGCAAATCATCCTGTTAGCGGCGGTACTTATGAATATGGCTACAAATATCTCAATCCTTGGCTGGGTTTCACTGCCGGCTGGATGTTTCTGTTGGCGAAAACGGCTTCTGCGGCTACTGCTGCTTTAGGTTTTGCGGGGTATTTTTTAAATGCAGTTGGTGTAGCCGATCGCACTTACCTGATCCTAACAGCTTTATTCGCCCTCGCCACCCTCACTTTAATTGTATTGACGGGAATTAGGCGATCGAATATTGCCAATACTGCCATAGTCTCAGTTACACTTCTATCCTTAGCGGTGTTTGTTGCTGTAGGTTTGCCAGAGGTAAAGTGGGAAATGGCCACCTTACAGAATAATAGCTCGATCGGCTCCATCCTGCAGGCCACCGCCCTGATGTTTGTCGCTTATAGCGGTTACGCCCGCATCACCACAATGAGCGAGGAAGTGCGGGAACCGAGAGAAACCATTCCCAAAGCCATAATTTTCACTTTGGTGCTGACAATGCTGCTTTACGTGGGGGTAGCAATAGTTGTCGCCGGCGCGGGGGGAGCCGATAAATTGTCTTTACAACCAGGCGGCACGACTGCACCCTTGGAAGTCATCGCCCGCAGTTTCCCAATTCCGGGAGTTTCTCAACTGCTAGCCGTCGGCGCAATTACCGCTATGTTGGGAGTTTTGCTGAACTTAATTTTAGGGCTGTCGCGCATCTGGCTGGCGATGGGGCGGCGCTTGGATATGCCGAGAGTCTTGGCGCGGCTAAATCCTTCGGGAACAACTCCCTACGTGGCTGTGGTGGTTGTGGAAGTTTCGATCGCACTTTTAATCCTCGTCGGCGATGTCAAAACCACTTGGTCATTTAGCGCTTTTAGCGTTTTAATTTACTACGCTATCACCAACCTCGCCGCGCTGCAACTTTCCCCCGCCGAAAGGCTTTATCCGCAGTGGTTGGCTTGGGTGGGTTTGGGGAATTGTCTGTTTCTGGCTTTCTGGGTGGAGAGGGAAATTTGGCTGACAGGATTGGCATTAATTGCCGCCGGTTTAATTTGGCGCGCGATCGTCCGACTCCCGGCGAGAAACTAGAAGTGTGATAAATTGAAACAGCATCCCGCATTGTAGAGGGCCATGCCCGATCGAACTCCCGAGCTTGCGACTCAAGAATCTCCCGCATTCACCGCCATCAGTCGCTATATAGCTCAAACCCTAATTACCATTCAGGAACGGCATCCCGAATGGATAGCTGAAAAATACAGGAAAACCCCCTGGGCCAAACCTGATTTTCAGTCAGTTTTGATTGGAAAATTGACAAAAAGTTTCACAGTAGCCAGCGATACAGATTCCCTGCTGCTGACTGCGAAAAAATACCTACAAATTCTGCTGATTCCAGAATTCGTTAATTCACCTCAATTCAGCAAATTATCTGCCAAAATTCAGCAGCTAGCCCAATCTCAAACACTACCAGCTAAATCAGAAAACTCAGTTTCCTCAGAACCTCCAACTCCAACAGCCAATCAACCAGCCCCGCTTCCTCTCGGCATTGCTATCTTGCTGCTAGATGTCGAAAACTTGCAACTCAACATCGAAACCGAAAAATTCCTAGAGGGAATTTGCCACTATCCCATCCAAATCAAAGTTGCCTTTGCCAATTGGCGCAGCATGGGCAAGAAAGATGCCGAATTTCACCAGCGCGGCTATCAACTAATTCACGTCCCCCCCGGCAAAGACAGCGCCGACTTAAAAATGGCTACAGTCGGCGCATCGATTTTCGTACATTATCCCACAGCCAAAGAGATTTTTGTCTGTTCGTCCGATCGCGCCCTCACTCACCTCAGCAACACACTGCAAGCCCACGGACTAACCGTATTTCAAGTCCGCAAACAAATAGATAAAATCCTAGTTTTAAACAGCAAAACCGGACAAATGGAAACCCATTCCCTTGTAACCATACCGGAAATTACACCCCTAGAACAATTAGTTATTCAGCTCAAAGAATTAATCAAAAAAGAGCAAAAACGCACCTCAACTCAGTGGATCAAAGTTTCTACTGTTTCAGCTTTATTTAGGGAAAATTACGGATTAGTCCTCAATCAAGTTGTTTCTCATCATTTGCTCGGTACTAAAACCCGCGATATCTTTCTGAAATATCCCACCGAGTTTGTCCTCCACAAACCCTCAGAAACTTCTCAAACTTATGTCACTCTTTTTGAAGTGAGATTATCGCCTCCACCGCCAATACTTAACCAAGAAAATCTGAATAACCACCAGGCAGCACCTGCCACCTTGACAGATATTAATTCTCTGGAAGACTTGGAAAGAGCTCTTGTCAAAATCGTTGGCGACTTAACCGGCAACTCTCCTGAAAATTCTGTATTTCTCTCAAATGTTGGCAGTGAATTTCACCGACAATACGGCAAACAAATTACCCAAATAATTAAAGATTTTAATCTCGGTAGGAAATTTACTAAATTTTTGCAATCCTGCGCTTCTCTCCAGCTAAAAAAAGCCGAAAAAGGCTGGCAAGTTTCCCTCAATTAATTAAAAATTAAAATATATAGCCTTTCTCAGTAACATGAGGTGTTCTTGGGCATTGACCAAACAGGGGATTGGCCAAACAGGAAGAGTACCTTACTTTCCTGAGAACCCCTATGTAAACGTCCAATTACAACTCACATCTTGCACCATTCTCAGGAACAGGCTTTTCGGCCTGTTCCACAAAGAGTGAATTTTCTTGTGGAACAGGCCGAAAAGCCTGTTCATATCGTTTCCGGTTGCATCGGAATGATTTAACCGCAGAGGGCGCAGAGAACGCAGAGGGAGAGAATACAGAGATGAATACAGGACGATGCTACCGGATTTGATATCATACAAAGCTTATTGAGAATGGTGCAACATCTCCCATTACTAGCAACTTGAGTTATCATACAATCTGGACGTAAAGAAATGTAAAGGGATATGCACGACAAAGTTGTGGTTGTGGTGGGTGCGACTGGCGGCATCGGTTCAGCCGTGGCCCGGAAACTCGCTGATGCGGGTGCGAGGCTAGTGCTCGCCGCCAGAGACAGCAGTAAATTAGACGCTTTAGCTAGCGAACTTTCGGCAACAGAGGTACTGTGCGTACCGACAGATATCACTGATTTGCCGCAAGTCGAGACACTGATGCACAAAGCTGCGGCGCATTTCGGACAAATTGATGCCCTCATAAACGCCGCTGGTGCCGGAATTCTCAAGCAGTGGAACAAGTTAGAACCTGCTGATTTAGATGCCATGCTTGACTTGAACTTAAAAGGCAGTTTTTACACGTCTCAAGCAGCGGCGAATGTGATGAAAGAGCGTAAATCCGGCCACATTTGCAATGTCATCGGGATTTTGGGCAAGCATTCGATGGCGATGGGAACCGCTTATTGCGCTTCAAAGTTTGGGGTAGTTGGTTTCAGCAAGTGCATGGCAGATGAACTGCGACGCTACGGCATTAAGTTTACGCTATTCTATTTTGGCGGGGTGGATTCTCCGTTTTGGGATAATGTGAGTTTGAAGGTAGACCGGTCAAAAATGCTGAGTACCGAAACTGCTGCAAATGCGATTATGTTTGCTCTTTCGGCTGACCCGCAAGCTGTGCCGATGGAGATTAATATTCAGCCGGAAAGTCATTTGTTCTTTTAGCTATTGAGGAGTGATTTGAAGGCAGAACGCAGCGGAAGCTGAAGGCAAGAAAAATTATGATAGTTTTAGGTTTGAGAACTTGTACAGCACTTAATTATGTAGGGTGCACGGGCTGGCGCACCTTACCCCTATAATTCGCGCGTAAAACTATTTGTTTTTTGCGTAAGTCCTTTTGGCGAAGGCGTCGCGGCAAACCCAAGTTATCCCAGACACCGGGTGTCTTTTCTTTTAAGTGCTGACTTATTTCTGCCTTCAGAGGGAGCTAGGATATTCAATCTTTAGGTTATTATTAAGTGGGCGCGCAATAAAAAATATGAAAAATATCCATTACTCACTCCCTTCCTTGCAATTTCCCCTTGAAAATCAGCAGATTTTCCATTTTTCACTTTCCATTTTCAATTATTGATTATGGAGTTCGATCGCATTCAATTTTACGTTGAAAACGCTCAAGTATCCCGCGACTGGTTTGTCGGCAAGTTAGGCTTTCAATCAATAGCAGGTTATGCCAATAGCCACACTCACACTGAAGCTGTCAGCAGCGGCAATGTATGTTTTATTTTATCTTCGCCCCTGACACCCGCTAGTCCCGCTGCTAGTTGGTTGAAGTTTCATCCTCCAGGGATTGCCGATGTGGGTTTTCGGGTAAAAAATGTTGAATTAGCGGTAGCTAGAGCGGCTGCAAAAGGCGCTAAAATCCTGGAACCGATTCAAGAAGACCTAAACGCAGGAGGTTATTTTAAGCGGGCAAAAATCGCGGGCTGGGGGGATTTAAGCCATACCCTCGTGGAGCGAATTGGCAGCCATTCACTGCTATCGGCTTCGGATAAGCTGCCGTTGTTTACCCGGATTGACCACGTAGTGTTAAATGTTGAATCTGGGGATTTGTCAAGTGCTGTTAGTTGGTATCAAAAAATATTAGGTTTTCAACCGCAGCAAAATTTTGATATTCAGACTGAGAAATCGGCTTTGCGGAGCCAAGTTATGGTGCACGCTGAAGGTGGGGTGCAATTCCCGATTAATGAACCGGCATCAGCTAATTCTCAAATTCAAGAGTTTTTGAGTGCAAATCGAGGGCCGGGAATTCAGCACATGGCTTTGCAAACTAATAATATTGTGGGGGTTGTTGCCGATTTGCGATCGCGCGGTTTGCCTTTTCTGCCTGTTCCTCCAACATACTACTCCGAATTACAGCAGCGACAAAACTATTTGCCCGCAGATTGGCAAGCAATTGCAGCTTGTCAGGTTTTGGCAGATTGGCAAGAAGATACTCCCGCAGCGATGCTGCTGCAAATATTTACCCAGCCAATTTTTGCAGAACCGACTTTCTTTTTCGAGATTATTGAGCGCCGAGTTAGTTTAGTTAACGGCAAACAGGTGCAAGCTGGAGGTTTTGGGGCGGGGAATTTTCGAGCTTTGTTTGAGGCAATTGAACGGGAACAAATGAAAAGAGGCAGTTTGATAGATGATTGACAAAAATTCCACTTTTTCGGTCATACCGGCGGGTTAATCAGCACTGCGATATCTTTCCAACCGTAGGCAATTTCTTTGAGTGCAACTCCTGCTCTACTTGTTTGCTGTTCGTCTACTTTTTCACCTCCTAATAATTCATAAAACCTATAGGCTGAATTGTCTCCTAGTACCCAAACTAGCATCGAGTTCAAACTTAATTCTGCCAATTTTGTGGCAACGGTTCTCACGAGTTGCCGTCCGATTCCTTGACGCTGATATTCCTCCAAAATATAGATGGCAAATAATTCTCCTTTATATATATATTTGCCCGTGCGCTCGCAACCACCCGCAGCAAAACCCACAATTTCTCCCGATTCATTCTCCGCAACGCACACAAAATTTTTACTTTTTTCTGCGTTTAGGAGGATTTCTTGCCAATTGCTTTCTCGCTTTTCATAGGATAACTGTGCGAGGTAATCTGCTGGTACAATTTCCCGGTAAGCTGTCCGCCAAGTATCTAGATTAACTCGTGCGATTGCAGGTGCGTCACCGATTTTAGCTTCTCTCACAATCATCAGAAAATACTCCTTTGGGGCCCTGAAATTCTCTTTTCAAGTCGAGGGCAACTATACGATCGCGCCCTTCTAGTTTAGCTCGATACAGCGATCGATCGGCCTGTCCAATTAACCCCTCAATCGATAAACCAGCAGCAGGCACAGTAGTAGCCATCCCCATACTTAGAGTTATAAACTTACTTACCTTGGAAGCTGCATGAAAAATTGCCGCCGCTTTCAAATCGCTGCGAATTGCTTCAGCTACCCGCATTGCTCCCTGCACATCAGTTTGCGGCAAAATTACCGCAAATTCTTCGCCGCCGTAGCGGGCGGCTAAATCTCCTGCCCGCTGAGCGTTGTTAGCTAAAATCTCGGCCACTTTTTTTAAACATTCGTCGCCTCCTTGATGGCCGTAATGATCGTTGTAAAGTTTGAAAAAATCGATATCGCACAAAATTAAAGACAGCGACTCTTTTTCTCGCTCCATCAACTGCCATTCTAACTCCAATTTTTTGTCAAAACAGCGGCGGTTGGGAATTTGAGTCAATCCATCCACCGAAGCGAGCCGCTGCAATTCCATGTTAGCTGCTTGTAATTCTACTTTGGCTTGTTCTAAAGCTAAATTTTGCCGAGCTAATTCTTCACTTTGCCGTTTTTCTTGTTCGTACAAAAATCGGATTGAAGCTTCAGCTTCGTACAATTCTTGCTCTGCATATTTGCGCTTGACAAATTCTCCTAATTGAGAACTTACCACAGCTATTATTTGAAGTAAATCTTGATCCGGCTGCAGTTCTTCCCGGCAAAAAAAAGTCATTACTCCTACAACTTGGCCCCTAGCGTGAATGGGGAAACCGAATCCCGATCGCAGTCCCGCTTCCTCGGCCAAGCGCGATCGCACGAAATTGCGATCGCCCACCAGATCAGTAATCCACTGCGGAGAACCGCTTCTGGAAACTGCTCCGGGCAAACCCTCACCCGCCCCCAAAGTAATCTGCTGGTCGTTTTCGGCAAACTCCCTAACTTCCTCCGCTGCCTGCCAAACTGCCACCCGTCGCAAACCCGCAGTTGCCTCGATCGGACAGCAAAGTGGCAGGCACCAAAGTGACTCTTTTTCAGATTTTATTTCCCCACCCAATCTAGTTTCTTCCTCCGCCTCTGCAGGCGTCCAAAGTTCGCCAAGATCCCACCCAAAACTTTGGCAAATAGCTTGCAAAATTCTCGGAGTTGCGCTATCTAGAGAACTTGATTCTGACAGGATATGAGTAACAGCATACTGTGCTTCTTGACACTTTTTTATGCGTTGTTGTTTGGTAATGTCTTTGCCGATATAAACAAAATCTTGTATAACCTCGCTATCTGCATCCGGGCTTCCTGTGCTTGTCTCGAAAGTAGAGCATGAAAACGCAACCATCAGCTTTAAACCTATTTTCGTTTGGCAAGCTACTTTTACTTGAGGCCAATATTCGCTTTTAAGTGCAGGAGGTAGCTGGCTGACTTTGCGTAACAATTCCTCCTCAGCCGTAATCATGGATATGGATTGGCCGATTAATTCCGATTCGGTATATCCAAATAATTGCTGTGCAGCTTGATTCACTTTTTTGATTTGGCCCGATGTTCCTGTTACGAACAAAACATCCCCTAGGGAATTAATAATTTTGTCAATATAATCGCCAGCCGCAGCTAAGTTATCGCCTTTAATACTTTTTTTCTTGGCAGCCTGAACGATGGTTGGCGGAGATCCAATGCTATCTGTCACATCTTCGCATAAAATAATCAATCTGTCAGCAGTGGCTTGTCCCTTACAACCAAAAATGTACAAATTTAGATAGAAATAAGAGCCGTCTTTGAGAACTCTGCTAATTGATTTTAACTGAAAGTCTTGCTGTCGTTCTTCAATAATATCTTCAAGGATTCCTTCAATTCCGATCAGTTCGGGAAAACTATCGCGCACGTCTTTTCCTTCGCCTACTTCCTCATGAATGTAGGCAAAATCTTGCACTTTCAAAGATATTTCTTGAATCTTAAGTTCGCGATCGACTGTGAGGTATTCAATCCTGCGTAAGGATAACAGCTTATAAAGAAGAATATTAATACTTCGGGCGCTGCTCTCTACAGTTAATGTGGGAAGCATCTCGTTATTGTAGAGCATCTCTCTCAAAGGTTAGCCGGTAAAGTTAGTTGTTGTTTGGCGGCGATTTCTCATGGGAATTTTTATACTGGCAAATGTCATCACCTGTTACCGCTGGCTAATTTATGCAAACAGTACACTTTGGATTCTCCAAGCAGTTTTTTGCTTATTTTAAAAATGGTGCCAAATATTAATTTGACCCACTTTTTGAGAGAAAGCGCAATCAAAAGCATCCTCGATTGAGGTGGAGATTTATAAATAATATGTAGCGGTTTACACTATTTGTGCGACACATTTTAATTTTAAATTCCCCGCTATGGGTTACAAACGCTAAAGTTGAGGAACAGCACAGTTTAATTCAAATGTTTGCTTTAATTAGCACCATTCCTATAGACCTTACCTCCCCTGGGTATTTGTGTCAATTTTTGTAAAGAAAGTGTTACCTTTAAATGATATATAGCCTTTCTCAGTAACATGAGGTGCACGCTTGATAAGCGGGCATAGGCCTCCGTGGGGGAGCATCTCATATTTGTAAAAACACTTCTTCTGGCTCCTTCCTTCTTCCTTCTTCCTTCTTCCTCTTTTCTCCTGGCTCCTGACTCCTGACTCCTAACTCGAATTTCTAGCGGAGGGCGGCTTTCATTGAGATGCTCTCCTCCGTGGCCTCCGTGGGCGTACCTCACCAAGATTGAGAACTGCTATAGTATCGAAGGATTTGTATAAAAGCTTAAAAATACTCTGCTAAATGCTGAGACTTATTACCGACTTTGACGGCCCGATCATGGACGTGTCCGATCGCTACTACCGAGTTTACCAGGAGTGTCTCGCCGAGACTAAGCGTTCGGGCCAAGCAGTGCGCGAACTCCCCAAAGCCGAGTTTTGGGACTTGAAGCGCGCGCGGGTTCCCGAAACCGAAATCGCCATCCTCTCAGGATTAGATGCAGATCAAGCCCGCGATTTTGCCCAGAAACGCCGTCAAACCGTCCACACCCTACCCTACATGATTTACGATCAACCAGTTCCCACCGCTGTGGAAACCCTCGAAAAGGTGCAGCGCGCTGGAGTAGACTTAGCGGTGATGACCATGCGCCGCGTCAGGGAACTAGACGAAGCCTTCAACCGCTGCAATTTAGGGCAATTTTTCCCAGAAAACCGCCGCTATTGCCTCCCCAACGATTACGTTAAAACCGGGGATGTCAAAGATAAGCCGCTGTTGATGGCAAGAGCTCTCGCCCAACTGCCGCCGGCTTCTGACACTTGGATGGTTGGCGATACAGAGGCGGACATTATAGCAGCAAAAACGCACGGTGTCAAGGTAATTGGTGTTTTGTGCGGAATTCGCGATCGCACCCAACTAGAAATGCACCAACCGAATTTAATTGCCAACAATTTGAGCGAAGCAGTTGAGATTATTTTAGGTGGCAAAAATTAGTCATTAGTCATTAGTCATTAGTCATTAGTCATTAGTCATTAGTTATTAATTGTTAGCTGATGTTATTTTTCAGAGGTCTTGATTTCACAGTTATTAGTTGTTGGTTGCTGACTAATAACTGCTGACTAATGACTGCTGACTAATGACTGCTGACTATCGCAGAAAACCGCTGACCAGCCACAGAATTAAAAACGTAAACAAAGCGATAAATTTCTCTGTTGTTATAAATGCCGGACTGACCAAAGAACCCAAAAATCCTCCTAGCAACAAGCCTATAACCAAGCCAGCCACAGTCAGCAGCACGGCGCGACCAAATTTTTGTTCCTTGCGATTAACAAAATAAAGACAACAGCCGACCCCAAGAGCCAGAGTCAACTGTAGTAAACCATCATTAGCCGCCGGATAAATACTCAGTCCGCCTAACCCCACATACACCCCAGCCGGCCACAAAATGTCCGATCGACTAGGAGTATCGATTAACCGCTGCAACCAAGCTGGGCTGCCACTAGGAGGAGACGGAGTAAAGCTTGGGGGTGGGGGAGTCAGCCGTTCGGGAAAGCGGATGCGTTCGGGTACTTTAATTTTCCCTTCCTGTCGCTGCCGCAGGCGATCCATGAGGATCGCATCGTAAGCGGCTTCGATCAATTCCAAACGTTTCTTGTCACCGCTGTACTGCTCACCTAGGCGCGTGCGGGCCTCTTGCACTTCATCAAAGGAAGCATCTTCATCGACTTCAAGCAGTTGATAGGGAGTTGGCTCACTCATTGTAATAACCCGCTGAAGACTCTCGTTATAGAGTAATCTTAACAAGAGAGGAAAGCGGGGCGGGGGCGATCGCCGCTTTCCCAAAAGTTTTGCTGCTAGTTTTTGGTGGTTTAAAACAGGAACCAGCAAACCTTACGAAAATAGAAACTAGAAGGCATTTGGCATTCGTAAATAAAAAATAATGAATCCAAAGATTTTTATTTTTATCTTGGCCGTCTAAAATTTTACCTTCTGCCAAATGCCCTCAGAAGGGACTTGTCCCGCAGGCACTCACAATTCCCGACCACTGGACTTTTTTAAGTCGATCGCGGCGGTAGGAAAAAAAGTGAGCCGAGTCAGAATAAGTACAGAAAGGAGCGATCGCCACTTGAGAAACATCGATTCCCAACTGCTGCAATTGCAGAGCATTGCAGAGGCGAACATCCAAGCGTACTTTTCCCGGTTCTGGATCGGCTAAGACAGGCGTTTCTGGCAGTTGGTGCAAAAACTCGCAGATGCCGTCGGCTGTCGCACTAACGCCACTCTTAGGAGCAATAGTGGCTCCCAGTTCCGCTGCTACTTCCACAGATACCTGGTAAACCTTTCCAGCGATCGCCGGCCCCATAGCAATCTTCAGATTTTCTAGTTGACTGCCTTGTGCCACAAGTTGAGCGATCGCCTCTGGTAATATCTTAGCAGCAGTCCCGCGCCAACCCGCGTGAACTGCCGCAACCAGTCCCGTGCGATCGTCAGCAATCAGCACCGGCACACAGTCAGCCGAGCACACCCACAGCGCCTCCAATTCTCGCTCGGCCACCAAGCCATCAGCCTCAGCATAGCTTGGGACATCGGTTTCCGGGCCCGGAGCCACAACCGGGGACAACTCACTCGTTTTGAGTACCGCATTGCCGTGTACCTGTTGGAGTCGGTAAACCTTAGCTCCAGGTGCGAGAACTGCCGTCAGATCGATCGGCCCCTGGGGCGAGAAATCGCGAGTAAAAAAGCCGTGAGACCAGCGAGAAAGCAAGCTGCAAGTCAGATAAGGCAAGCCTTGCCAGCTCTGCCAGTCCCAACTGATACCGTCAGGTTGTCCGGTGCATTCAGAGTCAGGAAAATTTGTCAAGCGATCGCCAGCTAAAGTCATGAAAACCCATCCCTCCCCAAGCGAATCATTTAGCTTGTATTCTAAACAATCAAAAATTTTGTCCGCGAAGTTTAAAGGCAGGGCCAGGTTTCAGGAAAAAATCACGATGAGTCGGCGGTTTTAGGACGACTCACATCTTGCACCATTCTCGCTTAAAAGGCTGGACGGCCTGTTCCACAAAGAGTAGATTTGGGAGCATCTCATATTTGTAAAAACACTTATTCTGGCTTCTTCCTCCTTCCTTCTTCCTCTTTCCTCCTGACTCCTGACTCCAATTTTGGGCTTGGCTGCTTTCATTGAGATCCTCCCGTAGATTTTCTTTTGGGGAGTAGGGGTTGGGCAGGAGAGCCCGCCCTGAAAAGATTATTGAGAATGGTGCAATATTTCAGGACGACCGACTGCGCCGAAATTTTGCATAACCCGAGAAATCTAGGCAACTAATTAACATAGACGAACGCCAAAGCGCTATCATCAGTGTGGCCCTAAGACACTTTTACGCAAGTGCCATCGGGATCAAAAAAACCGGATATCGATCGCGACTGAATGTGCAAGGCATTCGAGCTTGTTCTAGGGGCAAAAAAAATTGCCTCAAGCCCGGTAAAATCAGTTAGGCCTGTATATAAAGACAAGGATTGCCATACATTCGATCCTGACTTCGAGATCCTTGTGCCCCCTGTTGAGTTGGGAAAAAAAATCGTGAAACCAGTTCCAGACAAGCAAATAACAGCCCACTTGAACACCAAACAGCAAAAAAAGAACCCTACAGGCGCCCGGACTCGATCGCGCCTTTTGTCCGATCGCTCACTGCTGGTGGGACTGGGTTGCCTTGCCAGTCTGGGACTGCTCAGCAAAGGCCTAGTTTGGGCCCAAGCCGAAACTCCGCCCGCAGAACAAGCCGTCCCCGGCGCAGCAGACCTCCAGCCATTATTTGAAGCTCCTCTCCCGCCCCCGGAACCCGAATTCAGCCAAGGGTCGCCAGAACCCTACCCTGAACCGCAGGCAGAAGTTCCGCCGTCAGAGCCTTTCGATGCCCAACCGCCGTCAGAGCCGGAGTACGCCAGCGAACCACCTCCCACCCAATATTATCTGCCAGAGCCAGCGCTGATTCCTTTGCCAGAAGCGACGGCCCAGGAGCCGCCTTTTGAAGCGCCAGTTAACCCAGCCCACGCTGAAATCGACCAAACAGACTACAGTGTTGGCGCTACCACCCAGTACGAAGAGTACGAAGCGCCAACCAGAATAGAGTTTGCAGAACGATCGACCGGCTGCGAAGGAGAAGGCGGTTTGTGCGCGCCTCCTCCTGTTTCCGAGCCAGTGACGGCAGATGCCGGAGAACCAAACTACAGCCCGGAAACTCCGATCGCAGACGACGGCTATATTGCAGCCCCTCCTCCTCGAAATCTGCCAGAAAGCCTTCCGGGCGAGGTTCGGGGAACTGTTGCCGGAAATAGTAGCGGAAATCCTGTGAGTAAACTCGGTCAAGCCGTTCAACAAATAGGCACCCAGGTTTGGGGGAGTTCAAACCCGCCGGAATCTGCTTACGCACCCCCACGCTACTCGGCTAACGCTGGATACTCCGCAGACACCGGCTACTCGGCTAACATCGGATACTCCGCAGACACTGGATACTCCGCAGACACTGGGTATTATGCCGGATCTGCATCTTACGGCGGCGGCGCTCCAGCGCCCAGCATGGGACTTGGGCCGGTTCAAGTCGGTGCCGTTAGTGTCAGCAGCGGCAGCAATACCGGTTTTGCTTACTACAATCTCACGCCGCGTCCCCCAGGCCTGCCCGGAAATGGCAACACCAGCTTGCTGTTTCCGCTATCTATTGCTTCGGCAATTACTTCGCCCTTTGGGTGGCGGACTCATCCAGTTCTGGGCTACGGCAGGTTTCACACCGGAACTGACTTGGGAGCCCCGATGGGAACGCCCGTACTGGCGGCCTATGCGGGTCAAGTGGCGATCGCAGATTGGTTGGGCGGCTACGGTTTGACGGTGGTTCTCAACCACAGCAAAAATTCTCAGGAAACTCTCTACGCCCACCTTTCGGAACTTTTTGTGAAACCGGGAGAGTTCGTGAAACAGGGAGATACGATCGGCCGCGTCGGCAGTACGGGAATGTCTACAGGGCCTCACCTTCACTTTGAGGTTCGGCAAATGACTGACCAGGGTTGGGTGGCGATCGACCCAGGTTCTCAGCTAGAATTCGCTCTGGCAAAAATGATCGGCAGTTTGGAAACCGCCAAAGTACCGCAAATGCCGAAAATGGTGGAAATACAAACCGCTAGCGGACTCAAGGATTTGGAAAACGATCTCCCCCAGCTTCCACCTCTGCCGCTGGGAATGGACATCGAAGTTCACAACCTCCAGCCGCCATTCCCCGAACTGTTAAAAGCTGACATTTCTAAGCCCAAAGATCCCGAAGCAGTCAAACAACCCAAAACTCAGAAGCAAGCTAACAGGTAAAAATTGGGGATTGCGTAGATAAATTTTCTTGTGGAACGGTCGAAAAGCCCAACCCCTACTCCCCACAAGAAAATTTATGTTTTGTGCAACGAGCTCGCGTGTCCGTTACTTTTCCTCGTTACCAGGCTCTTTCGGGTAACGAGGAAAAACTGATAAAAAATGGTAACTTGCAGCTTATGCTAATAGCGCAGCATTTGTGGGAATTAATTTTATTTCTAATTATTCTAGTTGGCCCGATTCCCTTAAGCTTGTCTCTTGCCTTCGAGAATCAGAAAGAAAACAATAACTATTCATTTCCCCATTTTCTCCTCGTACTCCTGACGGGATGGAGTATTGCCCAAGTTTGTATCGGCTTGATTTTAGGAAGTGCCGATCGACTAAATATTGCTGCGGTGATTATAGCAGAAATTCTGATTTGTGCGATCGGCTTCATCCTGATTTATACCAAAAACCACAAAACTTTTACCTTCTCGCAGTGGCCGATTCCCCAACTCAAGCAACCTCTGGGATTATCCGAATCCCTAATTATTGTTGCCACGGCTGTTGCAGGATTTGTGCTGTTAGAAACTCTCGCAAGCAAACCCACAACCAATTATGATTCATTGTGGTTTCACCTGCCTGCGATCGCCCGATGGTATCAAACCCATTCATTTACCTTATTAGATGCCGCCGGAAATTGGATTTTCGATCACGAGCAAGCACGAGTATATCCCTACAATTGGCACGTTTTGTCTGCTTTGTGTTTGCTGCCCTTCCGAGAAGATTTTCTCACAGCTTTTCCCCTGCTAATTGCGTGGGTACTTGAGGGAATTGCCGTTTATCTGTTGAGCGTAAAATTTGGAGCCACCCGAATTCACGGTATGGCAGCAGCATCTTTAGTCTTGACAGTACCGATGGTGCTCAACCAAGTTAACACCATTCACCCAGACTTACCGCTAGCTGCAATATTTACAGTGGGTTTGTATCTAGGTTTATCCTATCATAGCAGCCGATCGCAATCCGAACTTTCCCTATTTTTGGCAGCCACAGGAATGCTAGCCGGAATAAAAATTACGGGGATAGTCTATGCAGCCTCACTTTTAGGAGGATTAGCAATATTAGAAATTAAAAGATTCGCGGTTAATAAAAATTCCACACCAGATAAATTTAGAATTCGCCACTTTCTCAAACCAGTGTTACTGTGCGGCATAGCTTGTTGCTTGCTTTTAGGATGTTTTTGGTATGCGAGAAACTTGCTGCACATCAATTATCCTGTCGCCGATGCCAGCGATATTAAAGTTCCCTTACAGCCTGTTCCCTTACCGTCTCCAGTACCTGCGCCCACACCTCCCATACAGCAGCCCACACCTATCCTACCTGCGCCGCCCGCTTCGCCGTCTTTCAATGCTTGGCAAAGCACTTTACTAGCTCAATTTAATCCCAGCAATATTTCCCACTGGCAAACTGTCGGCTTACAAATTATCATTAGGTTGCAACTGCCCTTTCTGGCGATCGCACTTCAGGTATTGGCAGCACCTCTGGCTTTTATCCAGGGTAAAACCAGAATAATTAATCAAAATAATATTATTTTAATTATACTTCTCGCCAGCACAGGAATTCTGTATCTAATTACACCTTACACGTCCGGTACTGCCGGAGAGTCGATCGGTCAACTCAGCCCTATACTCGGTTTTAACCTCAGATACGGATTTACCTTTTTAAGCGTACTCGCCATCGCCGCAGCCGCTACAGCCACTCTCTTGAAAACTCCAAATCTAGTTGTTATGACAGTGGTTTTGGTTAGTGGTTTGTTGGGAATTACTAGCAACACAATTTTTGATTATATTAAAAATGCTTCTTTCACCGGAGATAGTATTGTTTGGGGGAGTTTGTTGATTGACAATTTGAAGTCTAACCCAAGACAAGCTATTAATACTATCGGAAAAATATTAGGCCCCAGTTGGCCATATATATTACCATATCCGATCTTTTATCTTGTGTCAGTGACGCTGGCTGCAATATGGTTGAAAATCAATCCTGGCTATAGATGGCTGAATCATCTATTTCCCACCCGAAAAAAATCGATTTACCTAGTGATAATTGGTGTCTGTATAGGATTAATAGTAATTGGTCATTGGAGGGAAAAGCGAGATGTTGCACGTACAGAACTCTATCGCGGTATTTACGAATATATTGATAAAAATACAGTACCAGATGAAAGAATAGGATTCTGTTTAAGTTCGCGCAGCTACCTGTTTTACGGGAGAAATTTGGACAGACAAGTTTTATATGTACCATTTAGAGCCGATCGACTTTCGGCATGGATTGACAACCTGCGGCAAAATAAAATTAGGACTGTGGGATTCGGGCCCCTGACTGAGACAGACTCAGCTACCAGAAAAGCTTTATCTTGGCTGACAAGTGCCCAGGGCCCGCTGCAACCAGTTTTCGGTAAAGATGTTAATACTGAGTCGGTGCTATATCGCTTGAAAAATTAAAAGTTATTAGTTATCATGAACCAAGCTAAAACTCTATTTTCAATTATTGTTCCGACCTACAATCGCCCCGATAAATTAGCGGCCTGTATTCAGTCTTTTGTTGAAATTGAATATCCGCGCGATAAATTTCAAGTTATCGTCGTCAACGATAGCACCGAAATCTCTGTCGAAAATACAATTTCCCCTTTTCAAAATCAGCTAAATATCACACTGCTGACACAACCCAACTCCGGCCCTGCAACGGCGCGAAATACTGGATATTTTGCCGCAGAAGGCAAATTTTTAGTGTTTACAGACGATGACTGTACTGTGGGGGTAGATTGGCTGCAAAATCTGGAAAAGCGATTTGTGGAAACACCAGATTGCTTAATCGGAGGTCGCACTGTAAACGCGCTGCCGGATAACATTTATTCTACTGCCAGCCAGCAACTGATCGATTACCTTTACAGTTACTATAATGCTATTGGCGATCGCGCACAATTTTTCACTTCTAACAATTTTGCCCTTCCCGCTGAGGCTTTCCAAAAAATCGGCGGCTTTGACACGACTTTTTCTCTAGCGGCTGGAGAAGACCGGGAATTTTGCGATCGGTGGTTGCATTCGGGCCATGCCGCCATTTACGCTCCCGAAGTTATAGTTTATCACTCACACGCACTAACTCTTCGCAAATTTTGGAAACAGCAATTCAATTATGGTAGAGGTGCTTTTTTGTTTCAGCAAATGATCTCGAAACGCGGGGCTAATGGGAAATTACAACATCCGTCATTTTATTTGAATTTGCTAACTTATCCATTTTTCCACGCACCGGGCTTTCACAAGCTATTAATTGCTGCCTTGTTTTTGGTTTCTCAGGTGGGAATTGCGGCGGGATTGTTTTGGGAGAAAAACAATTTTGTTGAGGAATAGAGTGGGATTATTGAACCGCAGAGAACGCAGAGAACGCAGAGAGAGAAGTAAGAGTTAGTAGGGTGCGTCTGCTTTTAGTCGTCAATTATGGATAAAATAATTCGCGGATTACGCACCCTACAACTACAAGTTTATTCTTTAGACCTCTTGCAAAAAAAAATATGTGTTATCCTTAAAAGTCGGCTCAAGTTGAAGTCAAACTTTGAATTATTGGGTTGATTGGCATCTCCTTAAACTTGCCGGGCCTGCTAGATTATAAAATTGGCTAAACTTTCGATAATAGCACAAAATTATTGTGCAAGAGGTCTATTGTTGTGTAAGATATTTGGTCAGTTCTGAAACTTCACCAGCGCGTTGCCAGTCACCCTCTCCTCGCCTAACTTTTGTGCGAGCCGTAATTTTCTGAACTTCCCAGAGTTGCAATTTGCTGTAGGGTCCCTCTGCTTTACCCGATCGGAACACGTACCAGTCAGCAACTTCGGGAGTCGCTTGTCTCACAGGTCGCATCCGAGTTGCTCCAGCGTCAGCCCTGAGTTGATTGAGGTCTTGTTCTATTGGATTTGCAGCAGGTGCGGTGGAATTCTGCGATCGTCTTTCTTGCTTAGCCGCCCGTCGCTGACGCGCCCAAAGATCATATTGATAGAGGTAAGCGGAAGTTATTGTCATTCCGATGGGGATTAGAGCAAATCTCACCTGAATCATGGCCTGCCTCAGTTCGTAGGAATTATTGTTGTAGGCATCAAGCCTGCTAGGTGCGGGGATTACCGAAAATACAACAAAGCTTACGAGGATAGAAGTCACAAAACTAATAATGAAAGCATTTAACCCTTCTTTCCAATGTGGCTTCTTTGAACTAGACCAAGTAGTTAGATGCTGGCGCAAATTATCAAATGAAGGTTTTTGAGGCAAATGCGTCAGCAGTAAATTTGCACCGGACGTAAAAACCCAGTGGAAGAAGCTAAATAAAAGCGCTACCCAGATCCAAGCTCCAATCAAAATGGGAACAAGACTGTCACCAGTTTGTAAAGGAAATTGAGCCTTGACCGTGGAAGTGAAAGCGTAGCTGAGGACAAAACCCTTTAAACATGAGATAGGATAAGGCAACCACGCGGGCCATGATGGAATTTTCATGAGCTTGCAATTAGGAGTTCGTTTGTGTAGTAGCTTTCAACCCCCGAGTTTTATCTTAGCAAGGTGCGCCGCGCGCACCCGAAGATTAAATAAATCCGTGTTCTGCTAAGAATTCTGGTGTAATTGTTCCCAAACTGTTGATTGCCGGGGTTTCTTCCCACGGTTCGGGATGGGATTTTGAGCCGCTGCGGAGAAATTTGGCGACATATTTGCCCAGAATATCTGCTTCTAAGTTTACTAAACTTCCTGGTTGTAAATAGCTGAGGTTTGTCTCACCAAAACTGTGGGGAATGACAGCAACTTCAAACCAATTGCCGTCAGCATCGCAATCTGCCACGGTTAAGCTGATGCCGTTGACGGCGATGCTGCCCTTGGAAACGATGTAAGGTGCGATTTGACGTTGCCATCCCGAATTTGCTACAGGTGGGGCAGTAAACCGCATATCCCAAGCGTTGGCGGTTTGGGTGGATGTTGCTAAAGTGCCGATCGCATCTACGTGCCCCGTCACAAAATGTCCCCCCAATTTGCTACCGGCGCGCAGGGAGGTTTCTAGATTCACCAAAGCATCGGGGAATGATCCCAGAGTAGTGCGGCGGAGGGTTTCTGGGGAAGCGACGGCGACAAAACCTTGCGGCAGAACTTCCACTACCGTCAAACAGACTCCATCCACGGCTACGCTGTCCCCAATGGCTAAATCTTGTAAAATCTGGTAGGAGTTGTTTGATGTGCAGGAAATTTGGAAATAATCGTTGCCTAGCGACTTCAGCTTTCCGAGAGATTGAATTAGTCCTGTAAACATAAGTATTTTTCCGTAGTCGATCGCTTATTTACATCAAACCATAGGGACAAACCAGACGCAGGAGGTTTTGCCGTCCCCCTGTCCCCCGGAGTCAATCGAAAATCTAAAATCTCAAATCTAAAATCGATAGTCCCAGATCAGTTGCAGATTCAGGCGAAGATCGAGTCATACTGGATTTAGGTCATCTTTATGTCCGAGTTTTCTACCGCCTTGCAGTTTCTTAATTCTGTCAGTAACCCAGCCCTAAAACCAGGGACTGAGCTTGTAAGAGCAATCGAAGCAAGCTGTGCTGACGGGCCTCAGCCTTAACTGGCTACGTTATTTGAGTCACGACACTCCTTGAATGCGACGCTAGTTTTCCGCTCTGTCATTTGCAATTAAACAGTCTTAAGGTCACTGAGACAGTGTTGCAAGTCTAACAAGCTCTCATAACATTGACCGACAAGCGAACATTACCCCGAAAGGGAGCCGGAGACAACCATATCTCCAAAGAGGGGCAACCATACCCCTCTACCCCCGAAAGGGGAAAGGGGATTCAAGGTGGTGCTCACTGAGCGTAGTCGAATGTGTTGAAACCGCCCATGTTGTTTCCCTCTCAGGACTAAAGTCTCTGAGTTTCCCACTTACCGAGCATTTTTATGATTGAAATGAAAGTCGCTGGAATTGCCTTAGATGCAGCCACGCGCAGTCCTATTGTCCTATTGAGAGACGCTACTGAGCGACGGGCTTTGCCTATTTATATCGGTCAGGAGCAAGCAAAGGCTATTATTAGCGCGATCGAAGGCCACAAGCCTCCTCGGCCCTTAACTCACGATCTGATGGTCAATTTTTTAGAGGCATGGAGTCTTACCTTGGAGCGCATAGTTATTCACTCGCTGCAAGATAACACGTTCTATGCCGTGCTGATCGTCCGTCAGGGAGAAGTTAAAAAAGAGATCGATGCCCGACCTAGCGACGCGATCGCCCTAGCCCTGCGAACGAACTGCCCCATCTGGGTGATGGAAGAAGTCGTCGCCGATGCTTCGATACCGGTCGATCGAGATGCTGATGAGGCCGAACGCCGGGCCTTCCGGGAATTTATCTCAAACCTCCGTCCAGAGGATTTGATTAAGAGAAGCGGCTTTAGCCCGGGCGAAACTTCCTAACATTTATGCGCTATCGACGGTTTGGCAAAACGGAGTTGCACCTGTCTGTATTTTCCTTGGGAACCATGCGCTATTTGGCTTCTGAGGAAACTGCCTGTCAGACTGTAAAACAGGCGGTGTCTCTGGGAATCAATCACCTGGAAACTGCGGCTGGTTACGGTTGCAGCGAGGAATATCTTGGCGCGGCCCTTTCGGCTGGTTTGTCTGTCGATCGATCGCGCCTTCACGTCACTACAAAAATTTCCCCAACCGAGGATGCAGCTGCAATGGAACGCTGCATCGACGCATCCCTCAAACGTCTGAATTTAGACTATATCGATTGTCTGGCAATTCACGGTTTGAATACTTGGGAACATTTGGCGATTGTGCGATCGGCCACAGGCTGTATGCAAGCGGTACGCAAAGCCCTCGCCGATGGTCGCATTCGGCACGTCGGCTTTTCGACTCACGGGCCTCTGGATCTGATTTTGACCGCAATCAATACAGATTTGTTTGAATTTGTCAATCTGCATTATTACTATTTTTTTCAGCGCAACGCCCCGGCAATTGAACTCGCCAAAGACAAAGATATGGGCGTTTTCATCATTTCCCCGGCAGATAAAGGAGGGCAACTCTACACGCCCCCGGAAACTCTCGCAAAATTGTGCTCGCCTTTCTCGCCCTTAGAGTTGAACTATCGATTTTTACTCAGCGATACGAGGATTGGGACTTTGAGTGTGGGGCCTGCAAATGCGACAGAATTAGAGCAACCCCTGAAATATTGCGATTGCGACTTTCCCCTCACCAATGCCGAAATCGCTGCGTTCGATCGGCTAGAATCGGTTATGGCAGCCACTTTGAAAACCGACAAATGCAGCCAGTGCTATGCCTGTTTGCCTTGCCCGGAAAACATCAACATTCCCGAAGTATTGCGACTCCGCAATCTCGCCGTCGGGTGCGACATGACTGACTTTGGCAAATACCGCTACGCCATGTTTGAAAATGCCGGACACTGGTTTCCCGGTAGCAAAGGCAACCGCTGCACCGATTGTGGCGAATGTTTGCCCCGGTGTCCCGAAGAGTTAGACATCCCAACTTTGCTCAAAGATACTCACCAGCGACTGGGCGGCAAAGCAGGCAGGCGGTTGTGGGATTGAAACAAAGGTGAAGCAGGGAAAAGGTCGATCGAGCGTATCTAAAGTTTTGCAATAATTACGCTAAACTTTGGTTTAACCTTACATCTTGCACCATTCTCCAGAACAGGCAAGATGCCTGTTCCACAAAGAATTAATTTCTTGTGGGGAGTAGGGGTTGGGCAGGATGCCCACCCATAAAAACCTGATTGAGAATGGTGCAACATCTCTGTTTAACTGAATTTACGATACAGTCGATCGATAAACTACTTCGTTTTACGACAGTATGTGAGAGCATCCCGATTTTGCAAAAAGCGTTTTTGAGGAATGGGAGTATCTTGCACAGCCAAGCCTACATCTAACTGCGAGCACTCCTGTGAAAGCACTCGTTTGGATGCTCCGAACCAACTGTAAATAGGAGCCGATAGTATATGTAAAAACAGCTAAATAAGATAATCTGATTAATACCTAGAAACTGATTTATTTGAGAATGTCCCAGTCATTTTATTGCTTGGTTGGCGGCGAGAGGCAACAATTTTATGATGATATCATGTCCGCTCGATTAACCATAATATCCCAGTAGGGGCGGGTTTTTGAGATTGTCAATTATTGGCAAGGCAGGTATTGTTGGTGAGGGGAACCCCTACAAAAATCGCTGTCGCTCGACCGGATAGGATATGAGTGATTAACCGAACTCGATATAAAATCTAAAATCGTTCAACTGAGCGCTCACGCCGAAGTCTAAAATCTAAAATCTAAAATCTAAAATCTAAACTTGATTGCCTTCCCGATTAATTGATCGCCTGTCATCTATAACCGATCCCGCATCTACTACTATGGCTCATACTCAGTTAAACGACAGCCAGCCAAATTGTCTGCAGCAAACTAAAGTTGCGACTTCCGAAAGAAGATTGAAAGCAGCTTTCAAGCCGTGTACCTACAACTTATCTGTTACCAGAAAACAGCTAATCGGACTGCTGACTTTACAAACAATCTTGCCCGTCGGACTAACGGCTGCAGCACTTTGGCTAACATCGGCAGTTGGAAGCAATCAACTGCAAAATCAAGCTAAATCAGAACTGAGCCTTAGTGAAATTAACTACAATCTCCAACTCGATCGCGCCGCCGACCGTTTGCAAAACTCCTCTGACAGCAAAACGATCGCCCAAATAGCCTTATCTTACAACAGCGGTAAAAAAGTATCAGATTTGCAAAAATCTGTCAAGCAAATTCTAGAAAATCAAGTCAAAACAGGGGAAATAGACAGCGCGGCCTTAGTTGGAAAAAACAGGCAGATAGTGGTTAGCGTCAACTCTAACCAGAAGGGAAAAAGTTTTAACCTGCAAAAAATAGTCGATCGAGTATTCGCTACAAAAAACCCAATTACAGCTACCGAAATCATTGCCAAATCGGAAGATCAGGAACAATTGGGATCTTTGTCGCCCGGAAAGGGATCTCGACCTGTTCTCCTGCACTACGCAGCAATTCCCATAAAAGATCCCAAAAATCAGACAGTGATTGCGGCCTTAGTTTTAGGAAAAATTATCAGCAAAACTTCGGCAGTTGCTAGCACCGAAACCCTCAATTTACAGGGCGGAGGATATCAGGCTATCTACGCACCGCTGGCTGACGGCAAATTTGTCTTGGCAAGTTGGCCAGCAGTTACAAAAAACCAACAGTTACCAGACTTGCTGGCAGAGAAATCGCTGCTGAAATCTGCACTCGCCGCCGGCGGCAAACCAGTCGCCGGAAACGTACAAACAGGCAGTCAAACTCATGCAGTAGCTGCCAAATCCCTCGGCAATTTAGCCGGGAAACCCGCAGCAATTTTAGTGCGATTTATCCCCAAAACCTCGATCGCAACTTGGTGGGAAAACAACTGGCTGCTGGCCATGTCTGCGACTGCCATTGTTCCCTTCGCCTTGGGAGTTGCCGTCACTCGCCGGATTGCCAAACCCGCTAACTCGGATTTATCAACAGCAGAGGGGAATTGGGCATTTAACTCCACCGCCGAACCGCAGCGATCGCGGACATTTGATATAATTTATGACAATTTAAATTTCGGCGAATTCCCCGATTTATTTCCCAAAAAATCGAGTTTAGATGGTCAATTAGCCGTAGATTTTCGATATAATAAAAAATTGGCGGGCGCTCGCCCGATCGCAAATCCCCACATCCCGCTCGCTTTCCAACCCCTAGAATTGCCCGAAAACTCCGTCTCAAACCAGTCGCGGCAGGTAAATACAGAAAATACAGAATTAGAAAAAAGCGCGATCGCCTTAAATCTAGTCCAGGAAGCTTGGCAAGACTTAAATCGCCTCAACTTGGAATTGCAGCCAGAAATACTCGATCGCCAAAACACTCAAAAAGCCCTGCGAAAGAGCGAAGCACTGCTGCAAGCGATTTTAGACAACTCAACAGCAGTAATTTACATCAAAGACCTTGACGGAAAATACCTGCTCACCAACCGCCATTTTGACAATTTGTTCGACATCACCAAAGAGCAAATAACAGGTAAAACTGATGGCGATATTTTTCCCCTAGACTCTTCAGCAGCCTTGCGAGAAAACGACCTGAAAGTTCTCGAATCCTCCTCGCCTCTAACCATCGAAGAAATCATCCCTCAAGACGACGGCCCGCACACTTATATTTCTCTGAAATTTCCCCTCTGCAACTCCAAAGGTAAAGCTTATGCAGTCGGTACAATTTCTACAGATGTGAGCGATCGCAAACTGGCCGAACTCACCCTAGAAAAAGCCAAAGCAGAACTAGAAATAGAAGTCGAACAGCGCACCCTATTCCTCAAACAAGCCAACGAACTCTTGCGGTTTGAACTCGCCGCCAGAGTCCGCGGCGCCATCACAGTCAGACAAATGACGGCTCAAGTAGCCCGACACGCCAGAACAGTTGACGGCATTCTCGGCGCTTCTCTTGACCTAATTTTTCTAGTAGATCGATCGGGAAAATACACCTATGTCAGCCGCACCGCCGCTCAAGCTGCCGGCATGAACCCCAGAGAAATGATTGGCAAAACCTGGCAGGAATTAGGCTGGTCGCCAACAATTATGCAGCGGGTTCACCAAGAATGCGACGGCCTATTTGCCACAGCCGAGCCCGTGAAAGGCGAAGTAATTGTCCCCACGGCAAGCTGGGGAACCCGCGACTACGAGTACATTCTCAGCCCGCTTTGTGCGACAGACGGCAGCGTCGAAGCGGTGGTGGCGACACTGCGGGATATCACCGAACGCAAAGACGCTGAGGAAGCATGGCAGTTGGCCAAAGAAGCCGCAGAACTCGCCAACCGCGCCAAGAGTGCTTTTCTGGCAAACATGAGCCACGAGTTACGCACTCCCCTCAACGCGATTATCGGCTACAGCGATATGCTAGCGGAAGATGCCGAAGAGTTAGGCAACTTACAGGTAGTCTCGGATTTAGACAAAATTCGCACTGCTGGCAAACACTTGCTGCGCCTAATTGACGACATTCTAGACATTTCCAAAATTGAAGCTGACAAGATGGAGATTTACCTCGAAAGCTTCGATGTTGGAGGCTTAATCGAGGAGGTGGTAACAACTATCAAACCGCTAATGGATAAAAACGGCAATACTTTGGAAGTATTGAGTTCTGACAATATCGGCGCCATGCACGGCGATTTGATGAAAGTGCGACAGGTAATGCTGAATTTGCTCAGCAATGCTGCTAAATTTTCTGCTAATGGGAGGATCGTGCTTACTGTCGAAAGAATTACCAGTGAAGAATTAAAAAATAAATATCAACCGAGAGTTGCTCAAATGTTAATTTTGGATGCAGATTTTTTAATTTTCCGAGTGACGGACACGGGTATCGGCATGACATTAGAGCAGCAAGAGCGCCTGTTCCAACCTTTCACTCAAGCGGACAATTCAACTACTCGCAAGTACGGCGGTACGGGTTTGGGGTTGGCTATCAGTCAGCGTTTTTGTCAGATGATGGGCGGCGATATTGAAGTTACTAGCGAGTTAGATTGCGGTTCTACTTTTACTGCTTGTCTGCCTGCTTCATTGTTTAGGCGATCGGAATTTTAACAATGAAAGCAGCAGCAATAAGAGTCGGGGGTTGAAACCGCTACTATACAAACAATGTCCGCCTCCGCGGACTGAATAATAATAAAATTAACTTGTTCCCAGGCTCTAGCCTGGGAACCTAAATCTAGAGGCTCTGCCTCGCTTGGAAACATGGAGGCAGAGCCTCCGGATCTGCGTTACTAGGCTCCAGCCTAGTAACGAGTAATTTAAAAAATTATCTGCGTTTATCCGTGTTTATCTGCCTTACATCTGCGGTTTCTGTATCAATGAATGATTTATGCAATCTTGTCTAATAATATGATGAATTACCACAATTTTAGCCACAGAAATCAAGTTTACCGCCGCAGGCACGGCATTTTGACAAAAAGTTTATTTTTGTTCCCGATCGCCTGTGCTGCGTGCCTCGGAGCCTTCCTGTGGGAGCAATCTGCGGCTTTTTCCCAGGAGCCTGTCTGCCCGACTGGCAGCGCTGTTAATTTCCCGTCGCCCCCGCTTTCGCAAACGGAAAAAAGCGTGCCGAGTCTGTGGTTAGCTCAAAAACAGTTTGGCGGAAAATTGCTCGATCGCTGGTTTGTCGATCCCGGTAATACTTGGGTAATTATCATAGTCAACCGCCAACTTTGGAGTTTGCTCGATTATATGGAACGCTATCAGTTTGTTAACCGCTTTGGCACTGTCGCCAACGATTATGGTTACAATGTGCGAGTTTGCAACCGTCAAGGCACTGCTTTGGCAGTTTATTCGTGCAAGGGCGATCGGCTTGACTGTCGGATTGAGTTAGAATCTCTCTCAAATCCAGGTCTTCGAGGAAGGGTGAAAGGCTTTTAGTAGGGTGCGTCAGCCGCGAGTAATTTTCTGGATAATCGATAAATCAAGAGCTGACGCACAGTGCATTTGAGTTGACAAATGCAGTTTATAATACGTAGTAAAAAATGAAAACAAACCTTGATCTTCCTGCTGAATTAGAACCGTTTCGCCAAGAAATTGAAAGTTCAGAAAAGCCTGTTATCAAAATCACTTACGAACGAAAGGGGACTGATTTCTGGTCAAGCAAATTTGGCGGAGTGCCTTACTTGCCGAAAGGTTACGATTTTCCCAAAGATAGTGATGGAAAATATATGCACCTTTTGGCACAACTCAATTTTGAGGAAATCTTTGCCCAAGTGCCATATTTAGCGCCTTTCCCCAAAAAAGGAATTTTGCAGTTTTATATCGGTGACACAGATTTGTATGGCATGGATTTAGACAATTTGGAGAACCAAAAAGATTTTAAAATATTGTATTTTCCCGAAACTGACACAAATAATTGTCAAACACATTTTGCTTTTTTGTTGGATCAAGAACTTAAGGAATTTTCACCTCTAAACTATAAATACGTGAATAATCCGCAAGAATGTTTGGCTTTACAGTTTAGTCCTGACTATGAGTGGGTTTGCCCAGAAGACTATCAAATTACTAAGATTTTGGAAGCACCAAAAATTAAACAATTCTTTGATATAATTGAGGTAGATGATTACAAATTAAATGATTGGTATTATGATAATTTATACGAGATTCACCATAAAATAGGGGGATACGGCTACTTTACGCAAACTGACCCTCGTGAGTATAGCCCGCAATACCAAGACCATAAAATTGTAGTCTTACACATGATTAGTGATGATGAAATTTGTTGGGGTGATGATGGAGTAGGCAACTTTTTGATTCGTGCTGAGGACTTAGAAAAATTAGATTTTTCTCAGGTGATTTATAATTACGATTGTTATTGAAATTAAAATACTAACACTTTCCGCTCCTGCGGTTTTGTTTGTTATTTCACTGCCGTTTGTTGCTTTGCTACACACACAAGGCTGGTGACTGCCGAACCCTACGGTTTAAGGTGCGTCAGTTTTGATAATTTTCTCGGCGCTTTTGGACTGGTGACTGACGCACCCTACATTTTAACTTCTCACTACTTGCCTAGTTTCTTGCCAGAGCGATCGATATTGCTGAATACCCGCATCCCCAAAAGGCAGCAGAAAGTCGCTAGCAGCAAGAATCTTAGCATCCGGCAACAACACAGAATTAGTACGAACAGCTTCCGGCAAATCTTCGGGTTTCATGCCGACAATTATCGGCGAACTAGCCTTAGCCAGCAAAGATAATTGAGGAGCAACCCGAGGTTGTAAGCAAAAATCAATCCATTTCTCCACTAAAGAAACTGGATTCCCTGATGCTGGTTGTACCCACAAATCTGTCCAAAGTGCAGTTCCCGAAACCGGAACTACTAAAGCAATATCCTTTTGAGTTTGCAGCAGCGGCAGCAAGTCCCCAGAGGAACCTACTGCCAACCAAGTATCGCCTAAAATTAATGGTTGCAGGTAAGCGTCCGAACTATAAAATTTAACTTGTTGGTGCAAATTTGCGAGTTCTTTTTTGAGATTTGGGACTTGATCTAATTGCTGCGTATTGTAAGATTTCCCTAGTTTTTTTAATGTTAAACCGATAACTTCTCTGGCACTGTCTGGCAAAGAAATTCGATCGCGCAATTCGACTCGCCACAAGTCTTTCCAATCTGTCGGAGTCCACCCCAAAGACTTGAATTTATCTGTTCGATAGGCAATTACTGTACTTCCCCAGCGGTAAGGTGCAGCCCACACTTTACCTTGAGGATCTAATTTACCCTCATCGTTGCGCCGGACGAGTTTTTGCCATCTTTCGGGCAATTGTGGCCAATTAACAAACTTAGCAGGATCGATCGGCTTAATCAATTTTTGCCGAATTGCCAAAGTCAGCCAGTAATCTCCCAACATCACCAAGTTAGCTTGATTTTTTGATTCGGGAACCCGTTTCCACTCCTGCAACAGGGCGAATAATTCTTTTAATTGTGCTTCTTGCGTTACCTGCAAAAGCGGAGACGGTTGTACATCGCGGCTAAATTTGCTTACCAGTTGGGCCGGAATACCGTTTTTGAGCGATCGAATTTTGAGAATGGGCTTCGAGTCGCACCCTGCCGCCAATTGGCTTAAAGTTAGGGTGGCGGCCCCCAATAGCAAAGACCTTCGTTTCACCTGTCAATCCGCTTTTCTAAATATTGACCAATCGTTTTGTGTTCTACAGCCCCGGAAATAATTGTTTGTCGAGTCCGGTAGTTGGCGCCGATTTGTTTTATTTCTTTTTCAAACACAGAGCCATTGTACTCGGTTCTGCTGCGCTGTGAGTCTGTTTGAGTCTTGCCCTGATTTTACCTTCTACCTGGTCGATCGAGCTTTCCGATGCCGAAAACTCCCTCAACTTAACGCCTAATTTCTGTGCGAAAAGTTCCTTTGAGCCAGTTTTGCTCGCCAGCCGGGTCGATCGACTGCATCTGTGTTACATTTTTTAACTATTCGAGGGGGTCTGGGGGAGCAATAAGTCCCACACCATAATCTTTGATTTGGTGTTGCGATACATGGACGCCCCCAGACCGATTTTATCCGGTCAATCAGGCGTGAAATCGGTAGCATATGTAGGTTTATAGACCCGTAGTTCTGTGTTAGAGTTGACTGTATGACTCTTATCATGAACTACTGCTACCGAATTTATCCCGACGCCAACCAAGAAGAAACGATGCTTCATTGGTTGGAAATTTATCGCAAGGTTTATAACTACGCTTTGCGAGAAATCAAAGATTGGGTCAATTCGCGTAAATGTAGTTTGGATTATTGTTCGCTGGAGAGAGAATACATCATTCCAGCCGACAAGCCATTCCCTACCTATTACGCTCAACAGAACGAACTTCCCAAAGCGAAGAAAAAGTTCCCGTTGTTGGGCGAAGCCCCTTCTCAAGTTCTGCAAACTACCATTCGCAGATTGCATGATGCTTGGAATTATTTTCAGTCGCGGGGGCGCAGGCTTTCCTCGCTTCAAGAAGTTTGGACAAATCAAGTCCATGCTGTTTCCTCAATTCAAAATCAACCCCATTACGGGATGGCAGATAAGCTTGCCCAAAGTTGGGAAGATGCCTATCAACTTGCATCGACCTATCCCAGAGGGGTTTGTGGTTAAGCAAGCACGGGTTTTGAGGAAAGCTGATAGGTGGTTCGTTGTAGTGACAATTGAGTCTGATATGTCGATACCTGACGCTCAACCGCAGGTCGATGCGCTGGGTATCGATTTGGGACTGTCCAAGTTTTTGACAACCTCGGATAAAGAGTTTATTGCTAGACCCCGATTCTTGACATCTTTGTACCGCAAGCTGGAATTGCTGCAACGTAAGTATGCCAGAACGAAAAAGGGTTCTAAGAACCGTGAGAAAGCTCGAATCAAGGTTGCCAGATTCCACAACCACATCGCTAGAGTTCGGAAGGATTGGCAATTCAAACTGGCTAACCATTTGTGTACCAAGGAAGGTATTGGGATGGTCTTTGTTGAGGACTTGAACTTGAAAGCGATGTCCAGGGGGATGTTGAGAAAACATACCTTGGATGCTGCTTTTGGTCAATTTCTCAATCTGTTGGAGTGGGTGGCTAAAAAGCATCAAATCTACTTCCTCCGGGTCAATCCAGATGGAACATCTCAAACTTGCCCGTCGAGTGCAACACGCATACGGGTAAAAAAGAGCTTTCCGAACGAGTTCATAGATGTGGTGAGTGCGGATACGAAACAGATAGAGATCATGCAGCATCAGAAGTCATTAGGTTGCGTGGTTTGGAACTCATCAGTACGCAAGGACTTTGCGGAATAGAAAACGCCTATGCAGTCGGTCTGCCGGGGATTGATGAAAGTCAGTCGGCGTCAGAGGCGAAATCCCGCAAGGGGAAAACTAGGAAAACCCAGCAGTGATGTTGGGAAGCCCACACCATAATCTTTGATTTGGTGTGGGAGGATGTCACTAACTAAAAAAACTAAAAATCCACTCATCTGAATCCTGAAAGCACGGGCGAGAGCGAAGTCAATCTAATAGGACGCTCTGCGATCCCACTCTCAGAAACCAGACGTTTTAACTCTGATTGAAGGTTTGAACCAAGAATGGGGGTTAACCCACCCGGTTGCTCTGTCCAAGACTATGTAAAACCTAAAATCTAAAATCTACAATCGACTCACCAATGGCGAGCGATTATCTTCAAGCTGGCTCCCTAAATCTACCGTCAGGATTAGGAACACAACAATTACGTCAAAAATTAAATAATTTAGTGATAAATCCAAGTTATGTAAAGATTTACCTAAAATGTAAAGATATTAAGTTACGAGCCAAAGGATGATTGTATGGAAGCGCTCCGCCAGCAAGTTACAGTATTGAGCCAACAAGTCGAGGCCCTCTACAAACTCATAGAAAACCTCAATGAAAAGCTCTTGGAGTCTGCCAAGGAGACGAAGCTGACCCAGCAACAGAGAAACGATCGCTCTGGAACGGTAGGAAATGACAAAACCTCGCCCTATAAAAGCTACAGCAGTCTCGACGGCCTCCTCGAACACAAAGACATACTGTTAGATGACAGCTACTTCGACAAAAATTCTCAAAGCTTGGAAAAAGAGCTGAGCGCAGAGATTCAAATCCAGCGCTTAACAGCTCAGCTAACAGCAGCTTACAATCGAATTGCCGCCTTGGAAGAACAGTTGCTCTCCAAAAGAATGCACTCGCAACATCTAGGCGGGCCTAATTAAATATTGCTACCGGGTATCGGGTATTAATTTCAGAAAAAATACAATTTTCGTCGATTTATGCTCGTCTACTTATAGAGTGATTGTAGGGAGTTTTTGGTCTCGCACAAGTAGGATGGAAATAGCATATTAAGGCGAGATTTGGTATAGAAATAGCAATCCTCTTTGTTTGGTGAACAAGATTTTTTTTGATGAACCGCAGAGGGCACAGAGGGCGCAGAGAGAGAGCAGAAAGAGCAGAAAGAGCAGAAAGAGCAGAAAGAGAGAAGTTCGCAAATCCGGGATCGATTGCTATAACTACGTACTTAATTTTTAACTTCACACCGCGAGGCTAAAGCTTCAACAGCGTGGAGGAGTTGAGTTGGAGTCCAATTTGCAGTCAAGCCACTGGCGATCGCACACGCTCCCGCACCGACACCTTCCTTAACATAGCCGCGATCGTAAGCTTGCAGTTGCCCGTAGCGAGATCCAGCAAAACTTAGCTGCGCCGCCAACAGAGGCACACCGCCGATATCATTCGCAAGTCCTACAGTGTCTCCTGTAGGGTCTTGGGCCACCCAGCGCGTAGTCCCCACCGCAACTTGTTCGGGACGCCATAGCAGAGCATATTCACGGGCTAAGGCTTGCATCAAAGCGTACACTGCCAGCATTTGCGTACCCCCAGCCAGAAGCACCCCGCAAGTCCGACTCGCGGCGATCGCCATTCCCGCCACCGCTATTTGCATCGGATCGCCTACCGCCGCTACCAATTCCAAGGGAGTGCTGTTTTGTCCGCCCATTTCCCACTCGGCATTATTGAGTCCCGCTGTCACTGCAGCCAATTTTTGAGCGTGATTGCAGCGAGGATGAGAACTATTAACTTTGCCCGCCGCTGCAATACCCAAACCCATTAACACGCCCAAAGCAGTAGTCGTTCCCCCAACTACGCACTCCCCTAAAATTAAATAGCTACCATTAGTTTGAGCAGCCAATTTAGCTCCCCAAATTAATCCTTGTTCGAGCAAATGTTTGACTGTTTCGAGTTCTAAAGCATTCCCAGAAATCAGACACTTTGCCGGAGTGCCGCCCAAATCAATTGCAGGTACGGGAGGTGGGAGGGGCAAACCAGCATTAAATAGGTAAAGCGGAAGTTCCAAAGCTTCGACTACAGCGCGAGATATTAGTACGGGCGAGGCACCCGCTTCTAGGGGCGGCAAAGGATATTGGGGCGACGGTTGGGGGCCGTTATACAAAAATTCTGCATCGGCTAAACAAGTAAATTGTCGATCGTGCGGGGTTGCTCCTGCTGCTGAAATCCCCGGAATTAAGCCAGTAGCGGTAAATCCTAACACGCAGGCAAATATCGGTTTTCGTCCCCGATAGCGATCGAGCCATCGCTGCCCCTGTTCTATTTCTGTATAAATACCAATCATAAATTAGTCATTAGTCATTAGTTATTAGTTATTAGTCAACAGTCAACAGTCAACAGTCAACAACTCCCAATAACTACTCTTCATAATCGATCAAAAGTTGCACCCAGCTTGGCGGCCGCGGAATTGGATTTCCCAAACGATCTAATAGCAGCAAAGCTACTAAATGCACTACAAATAAATAGACAATATTGTTAACTAAAATCATCCCGGCTGCGATCGCCCCAATTGTGTTCAAACTCGGTACATTAAGCCAGCCCAGCTTCACAAACACCCATTCCACCATCTCTGTTACCTGGGCCGTTACGTAAACCCATAGATCTTGACCCACCAACGCCGACAGCAGCCAAAACCGAAAAAAGAAGCCTACAGTACCAATGAGAGCGCCCACACTAATAGAGAGTGACCAACTCGCTTTACGCCTCCAAAGTCCTCCCAGCGCAACTCCCATAATTCCAAAAGGCATCACGTATAAAATGCTCCGTGTCGGGCCCATCAGTACCGACAGCAGCAAGCCCGATACCAAAGCTGCCATCCAAGCTGCTCGGTTGCCCCAGCGCAAGTAAACTAGGGCGATGGGTATCGGGAAAAACACCCGCAGCAAAGGCCCCAGCGGAAAGTAATAATTTACCAGCCAAATTAAGCTAGCGGTACTTGCCAAAAAAGCCGTTTCTACCAGCCTTAAAGGCGCTTCCCCAGAGATGTGCTTCCCCGGATCGGGATTTGGGCGCTCGCCAGCCATTGCTGAAATATCGGCGGTTTGCGGGTCGTTATTTGTACTGGGTGAACTGCCGGAATTAGACGCAGCATCTGCTGACAAAAAATCACTCATCCGATTTTAGATTTTAGATTTTAGATTTTAGATTTTACGGGACTTGCGCCCCATACGGCTGATTCCCGATTTTCCGATTTTAGATTTTAGATTTTAGATTTTAGATTTTACGGGACTTGCGCCCGATACGGCTGATTCCCGGTTTCAGTGTTTGGATGCCTCGCCGCCACATTTAATATTGCTCGCAGAAACCGGGTTTCGGTAGGAACGCAAGTCTTATTTTAGATGGATTTTCTCAGCAAAAATTTTCAGCAGCATTATTTTTCGATTTTGGCTTCCTGGATTACCAAAACCGAACAAGATGCGTGGTGAACGACATAATTACTGACGCTGCCGAGGAAAGCTTCTGCGAACCCCGTGCGGCCACGCCTCCCCAACACTATTAAATCTGCGCCCCAATTTTCGGCGGATTCACAGATACAATGCCCCGGATCGCCGTCCTTTTTGCAGTCAAATTCTACCTGCAATCCTTTTTTTGCGGCAGCGTCGCAGTAATTTTTCAGCAAACCCGAAGCGTGTTTTACGTCGCTTTCCAGCCGCAAACGTTGAGCTTGATAAGCTTGATCCATTAACTCGACATTCATGCCCAAATCTACCGGAATTGGCACTGCCGTCTCCCCCATGGTGCTGACAGTAACGCAGTTAAATAGCATCACCTGGGCGCGATCGTTCAGAGCTAATTCTAAAGCTTGAGTGAAGACGCGGTGACCGAGTTCAGAATCATCTAAGGCGGCGAAAATTTTCTTAAAACTCACAGCTTTACCTCCTGCGGGAAATCATTAATATCAGTTAGTTAACAGAGAGTGCTTTTGAATGAGATTCAATAAAAGCAAACTCTGATACTTCTACACTAACAGACGCTCTAAGGCGTGCAGGTCGGGAATGCACAAAACGTCACGTTCGCGCTGAATAGTTCCTTTTTTTTCCAGCTTGCTCAGCACTCGCGTTACTGTTTCGCGAGCCAGCCCGCTGAGGCTGCTCAGTTCTCTGTGTGGCAGGTTCGGTATTTCTGTACCTCCTGTTTCCAGGATTTTTTTGCCTTGTCCCTCGGCCAAAAATAATAGAATATCTGCTACTCGCGAGGTACTGTCCGACTCTCGCAAACGCAGGCGGCGGTTGACTTGTCGCAGGCGACGCGCCATCAGTTGAGCTAGCCGAATGCCTGCTAGCGGCTCGGTATGAATGAGCTGCACAAAATCCTGAGATGGCATATTGCCGATCAGTGTCGGGGCTAGGGTGATCACATCTGTCGATCGCGGTGCTTCTTCGATCGCGGCCATTTCCCCGAATAATTCTCCTTTCCCTAAAATATTCAGTGTTACTTCTTTTCCGTCTAGGTTGTAGGTGCGAATTTTCACCCAACCATCCAATATAAAATACACTGATGTTCCCCAGTCATTTTCTAGTAAAATCACTTGATTCGACGGATGACTGCGGGTAACGATGTGGACAGTTGCTCTCTCGATTACAGGATCGGGTAATCCTGCAAAAAACGGAGTAGAAACTATCAATTGATTTATATTTGAATTCGGATCTCGGGTGTTAAAGCGGTCTTCCATGAGGCCATCATTTTAATTTACGCGCTTGATCTGCGCTGGGCAGTTAGAAATAGCTTGCAGCCGAGTCATTCGATTTGAGAAACAAGATTTGAGAAACAAGGATCTAAAATCGGCAATTTTACCTCTAAAGTTTTGCGGTCAAAGGCCCAATATGGGAATTAATGGCCTCAAGCTCTGATTGGGAGCTAGAAACCAAAGAATATACCATAATTTTTTAGATATATACCACTGAGCAAATTTTATTAACAAAATTTTAGCAATGTGGCAAACGACTGAGCCGATCGAATTACCGAAGACAAGCACTTCGCGAAGACAAGCTTAACACTGCTGAGAGATTTGTTGTCACTCTCGCCCTGCAGTCGATCGGCACAATGCACCAGCACAAGCCGGAAAGCACGGTAGACAGATCCCAAATCCGAGCAACTGCCTAGAACCTGGCAAATGTCAGCACGAGCGGCAAAATCCACAGCCATTGCGAGCCTAAAGACTGGCGCACTTGGCGAGCGAAACCCACCCACTTCCAGCAAACTTTTCTGCTACCCCAAGATTATTGTACCATTAGTATCTAGCCATCAATACAGAGAAAAGGCTATGATAAAAGGTTACTCAAACCGACTCAACGGGGACAATCCCGAATCTCGGCATCCCAAATCGCAAATTGTTTGAGGTTTTTTCCAAGTCGGTGAAAGCTCAAGAGACAGTGGCGCGCCACCATGCTAACGAAACTCGCGGTGACAGTGTGCGGCCCGCCGTTTCAGCCGGTGAAGGCAAAAGTTCGTCGGGATCGCAGCTATTCCGAGCAGGAATCAGCCTCCGGGCAGGGAAACTCGCCCCTGAGTCGCAGAATTTGAAAGCACTTGGAATTGATAGAAGCGGGCATTTGGTGCGGAAGTACCGGCTAACCTATGATAGGCAATAGAAGTTATCCGAAGACAAAACGTTAATTAACAGTTGTCAGAAAATATTAGTGAATTATTGAGCGAAAGCATCCAGGATACCCGCCACGTGATTCATCGGTCCAGAAATAAAAAACCTGTATCCGAGAAACTTGCCCCCCGAAATTATCTCGCGCAAGTCAATGCTTCAATCTAAAATCTAAAATCTAAAATCTAAAATCGATTGACTTCAGTCTTTTTTTGGTAAAGTTTCTCCCTAGCCGCATTCCCAGAGGTTCCGCCCTTGAATTCTCAGAAGTACAAAATTCAAGCACTGATTGCTGAGATAGACGAGGTACTCAGCAAGCCCGCACCCCGCTTGCCTTGGACGGGTTCTCTTGATACTGTCCATCAGCGCCAACTTTTAGAGCGAGTTCGCGCTTATCTGCTTTCCTCGGACTCAAAGCTAACGGCCCCAAAGGCCCCCGCCCGCCCAAATGTCCGCCCCGAACCAGTTCCAGTGCCCAAAGTGCCTCTGCCCCCCCCTCGCCCCTCAGCAGCAGAGCAAATCATGCTTGCCGTAACCGGAGAAATCAGCCACCTGCGTTCAAGCCTGACAGGGCCGCTCCAAGAAGACATAGAAGCTCTGCGGCAAGAGCAGCAAGCTCTAATTCAAGAAATCAAACAGCTAGAAGCAAAACGGCAGCAGCAACAATCCCTCGCTCAGCAACAAGCCAACCAACAGCAAATCATTGGTGAATTCTTGCAGGTACTGACTGCCCGCTTGGAAGAAACCTTGACTAGCGATTTCTCCCAAATTCTAAGTTCGCTAGAAAATCAGTTATTGCAAAGCAGCGCAGCACCATACTCTTTGGGCACGGCGCCTGATCAACAATCGGCTATTGACGTAACACTTAACCCACAAACCTCGGAAGAACACCCGCTGCTGACGCCAGCTCAGAGGTTCGAGCAAATGCAACTTTTCCAATCTCATGCTGACAGTCTGCTGATGAGTCTCGATTCTAGGATGGCTATCGTGTTCGAGGCTTTGCAAGCAAATCTGCAAAGCTATCAAGCTTCCTTGAGACAAGAACTCGAAAATATGTACGGTTTGAGCCAGCAGAGCGAGGCGATGTTCGCGGCTTTGGTCAACCACTTGGCCTCACAGTTGGGGCGAGAAGCTTCTTCCTACGTTCAACAGCCGATCGATTTAGCAAATAATCTCGAAACCGTCACCCCAACGGCAGCGGATGAATCTCCTGTCGCTCCCGCCCTTTCAAATACTGCAGAGACTCAGACGGGAGACTCGGTGCAGGAAATTCGCACCGGCGAATTCGGAGAACAAGACAGATTTCCCTACGCCGGTACAGAAATTTCTCCGCAATTCACACAGTTGAGGCGCGACCGCGACCGCATTCAAGCCCCAATTTTGCTCCCGGAGTCGGAAGATAATTTGTTGGGTTCTACCCCCGAAATATCTCGAAATGCAGCTCGGTTTACTGGCGGTGACTCGGAGAATAGGTTAACAGAAACCGAAGAAGAGATTGAGGATTTGTATGCAAGTTTGTTCGCGGGAGAAGCGGTTCCTGAAGTAGAATTACAAGTCGAAAATTTCCCGGTAGAAAATACTGTAATTGAGACAAAAAGTGAAGGTGTAGAATATCAAACGGCGACGGAGAAGGAAACTGCCGAAGCGCTAAAAATGACCGAAGATTTGTTTGTAAATCTGCTGGATGAAGGCGAATCTCAGGAAGAGATTTTAGTAGATGAAGATTCAGACTTTGTAAGGGGTAATTCTCTAGAGTCTCTAACTTTAGATAGTGCCGATTTATTTGAACCGCAAGTGGCAACAGTACCTCAAGTTTCAGAAGCACCAGCCTCAACCGCCGAGGTGCAACTTGACGCGGACGATCGAGAAAATCTAGAAACGGCTCAAAACCTCAGCGAGCAGTTCGGCGCTACTGTGCCTCAATCAGCAGCTTTGCCGTTGAGAACGCCTGCAGAAATTAGCCCAAACCCCCCCAGTGCCGGGCCCCGTGTGCCGAGTGCCGGTGACGTTCAAACTGGCGAGTTCGACTCATCCTCCCAGGGGCTCGATGATGGGTACATCCAAGCTTCGCCGGACGAGGATTTGCTGCCCGTCGAGGCATTAGAAGATGACCTCGATCGAGCTCTAAATTTGGACAACAATACTCTGGAACTTTTGGAGGCAGACCTCTACAATCTGGAGGGATTGGAAAATACTAGCTTCGGGCGATCGAATTTCTCAGCCGCTAACAGCTTGGATTTATCGGCGAGTTCCCCCGAAGGCATTGCAAACAATCCCTTTGCGGAGGCGGCAGAGGAAGAACTCGGCACGCTGGAGGATTTGTTCTCCGATGTGTTGGAACTCTCCTCTGATGATGAACCCTTTGTTTTGGAAAACGAACTTGAGGATGATTTGTTTGCGGAGGAAGAGGACTCGAATTTGACGCTAGACGAGATTTTGGCTAGTTTAACCGAGACCGATCGACCTTTGACTGATTCTCCCCCTCCAGAAACTGCAGAAACTAACGAACTGCGATCGAGTGCTCCAGAAAGTCAAAAAAAAAACCTAATTTCGACAGAGAGTAAAGCAGGAGTTGTTGAGGGGAAAACCGATTTTAGCGAGTTTGCCGAAACACAGCAGCAAGACTCGGCTGGGCATTCTGCCGCAGGTGCGATCGCCCCATCCCCAGAACGCCGGAATTCTAGCTGGTATTTGGGGATTGATTTTGGTTCCAGCGGCCTGTCTGCGGCTTTGCTCGATCGCACCAGCGGCCAGTTGCACCCGATTTACTGGGAAACATCGCAGGCTGAGGCTTGGGCAGCAGACGCCAGTTGTCGGATTCCCTCGGCTGCGGTGCTGGCCCAAACAGCCCCAGGGATCCCAGGGTCAGAGGTGACAGTCAAGTCGGTGGGATTCCGACCCCAGGCTTTGCCTGTCGGAGAATTTTTACTGGAAAATTTTAAATTGCCTTTAAAGGTGGGCATTCCTTATCAGCGGGAGGCTGCTGGGATGTACGAACCGCTGTTGCAGTGGTCGCCCTTGCAGGCTTTCTCGATCGCCTTGCCACTGCAATGTGTGCGGGCGCTGCTGGCTACTTTGAATCCGAGTTTGCGGGGACAAAAATTTGCCGAATCGGGGGAAATTTTGGATTCTGCACCAAGGGCGAATTTTGCAGGATTGCCAGTTTCTAATTTAATTTGTAGGGCTTCGGGACTGACGCCAGAAACTCTCGATGCGGCGCTTTTAGACTTGCAGGGTGTAATTTTGGGGACTCCGGCCGGCTGGTCGGATGTTTATATGTTTAATCTGCGGGAGGCGGTTTTGGGCGCGTCTCTGGTGGCTTCTAGTTCGCAAATTTTTGTGGTGGAAGATGCGATCGCCACTTTGCTTGCTGCTGTAACTCCTGTGAAAAATGACATGGAAGTCGAGTCGTCAGCCGTGGATTCTGCTAAGGACGGTGAAGAAGCTGCACCGCTGAGTGTGAATGCTTCGTCTTTTAGCGGGGGAACTTTGATTTTGAATGCGGGGGCGGCGACGGTGGAATTAGCTTTAGTTGAGTTGCCGTCTAATCTTCAAGATTTAACTCGTGCTGATTTTACTTGCCACAGTTTTGATGCGGCTGGCGATGCTTTCGATCAGGATATTATCTGTCAGTTGTTGGCTAAAAATGAAACTTGGGGAATGTCGATCGATTTGCCACGTCCTGGCCATCCAGATTTGCCGAGTCGTTATCAATTGCAGCAGCGGTTACAAGGTTCTGCTTTTGGCCTGCAATTGTTAGAGGCGGCAAGGCAAATAAAAGTTATTTTGCAACATCAAAAAAGTTTTGCTTTGGATATTGGTCAGCAGCATTGGGATGTGAGGCGCAAAGATTTGGAAAGTCTGGTTTTAGTGCCTTTTGTGCAGCAGTTGAATCGTGAATTGAATGCTTTGCTCAGCCGCGCGGGAATGTCGCCGGCGGGGATTAATCAGGCGATTTGTGCGGGGGGTATGGGTGCTTGGCCTGCGATCGCCCGCTGGTTGCGGCAGAAGCTGCCGAATGCGATCGTGGTTCAAGACCATGAATTGCAGGGCGATCGAGATATTTTTGAGATTGACAATTCTGCATTAAATTCTGTATCTCAAAGTACAAATTTCCCCCAAAAAATTGGTCGAGTTGCCTGCGGGTTGGCGAGTTTGGCTCTCTATCCTCACATTTTGGATGTGTCGCAGCAGCAGTACAGCGACTTTTTTCTGCTGTGGGAATTAATGCAGGTTTTGGGCCAGGAAACTTTGAGCTTTCAGGAAATTTTGCAGTTGTTGGAACGCCAAGGCGTGAATACCCGCACCTGCGAGCCCCGGATTTTGCGGATTTTGGAAGGAAATTTGCCGGCGGGACTTGTGCCTGCGGAGGAAGATTTCATGCTGCTGGCCGAGGAGTCGAGGCAAAATCCTGATTGGGAAGCAATTTTGGCTGAGCCACTTTTCTTTGAAGATGTCTCACGGGGTTATCGTTTGAATCTGGAACACGCCTCTGTTGTTCGCGAATATTTAGGCAAACTCGCCTCTAGCAGCCAGCAAAAATTGTTAGAGCCGCTAACACTTGCTTGGGATGTTCGCACCGATATTTATCGCTAAACGGCAGAAAACCCGGTTTCTCAGTAGAATCCTCCCTGTCTTCCGGGAAGAGTCCTAGTCGAAACCAGGTTTTTTTGCGTCCAGGACTAACTTTTTTTTGTAAATGTACGTAAGTTTACATAAAATTTATACGTTTTCATAGAAAATACATAGAAACTTTATAAAAGTGTGATTGATTTTTAAAGATTGTGCAAAGCTCAGCATTTCAGGTTCTGCAGATTTGGGATGGCTAATAAGATGGACGTAAGAGATCGTTAAAGTTGAGACCAATCATATGAAATTTCCGATGGGTGCCTCGTCGAAATCATCATTATCAGAAATGCTGTCCTTATTTTTTCAAGAATCTACTTACAAAGTCTGTGTATCAAAACAACAGCATCACCGATCCGTAACGAGCAAGGTAAAACGGTCGATCGATATTTTGGGTGCGCTGCTGGGACTGGCAATTGCTGCTGTGGTGGCGGTGCCGGTGGCAGTGGCGATGCTGTTGGACGATCGGGGCCCGCTGCTGTACAGTCAAGTCCGCTGCAGCTTCCAAGGGCGACATTTCAGAATGTGGAAATTTCGATCGATGGTTGTCGATGCAGAAAAGCTCAAACATTTAGTTAGCAACCAAGCCAAGGGTCACATTTTTAAGAATGAAAATGACCCGCGAATTACCCGCGTCGGCCGCTTCTTGCGGAGCACGAGTTTGGATGAGTTGCCTCAATTCTGGAATGTGTTAGTCGGCGACATGAGTTTGGTGGGAACTCGACCGCCAACTCCCGATGAGGTTGCTGCCTATGAGGAGAACCACTGGCAGCGTTTAAATGTCAAACCCGGGCTGACTGGGGAGTGGCAAGTCCACGGACGGTCTGGAGTTAAAGACTTTAACGATATTGTGCAGATGGATCTCGACTATCAGGGCAAGTGGTCTGTTGTCTACGACATCACTCTGATTTGCAAAACAATTTGGGTGGTCTTCAGCAAAAACGGTGCGTGTTAGATAGGTAAGTTGTTTTGGGTTGTTTTTTTTATTATTTTAGGAAAAAACTGGGGATGAAATAGTTGGAAACGGATTAAATATATGTTAATAGAATTAGCGATTGGTGACGCTTATGGTGCGGGTTTTGAGTTTGTTGACCAGCAGACGATCGAATTGTACAACAATCTCAACGGTTACATCAAGCATCCCCGTCACGATATCCCGCCTGGATGTTACACAGACGATACGCAGATGAGTTTAGCCGTTGCAGAAGCTATCGTCAGCCGAGAACCTTGGACGCCGGAACTTTTAGCCAGCAAATTTGTTGCAGCTTTTCACCGCGATCGGCGATTTGGTTATGCTGGGAAATTTTACAATTTTTTGCTACAAGTTCAAGACGGAAAAGAATTCTTAGAAAAAATTAACTCCGCTAGCGATAAAAGCGGATCGGCGATGCGAGCCGGCCCCATTGGCTTTTTTCCTACTATTGAAAAAGTCATCGAAAATGCTACCATTCAAGCTGCAATTACCCACAATAGTCCCGATGGCATTAATGCAGCTATAGCGGCCGCTTTGATGTCCCATTACTTTATTTATCAGCTAGGTTTAAAGAAGAATTTGGGAAATTTTCTAGAAAGACACGTCCCTGGGGAGTGGTCGATACCTTGGCAAGGAGAAGTCAGCACTAAAGGTTTGGTCTGTGTTAGAGCAGCTATTACTGCTGTCATGCTCCATGATAGTATGAGCAAACTGCTCCAAGATTGCATTGCCTTTTCGGGAGATGTCGATACAGTAGCAACTATTGCTTTAGCTGCTGGTTCCTGTAGCAGTGAAATTGCCCAAGACCTGCCAGAAAATCTGGTACAAGGATTAGAAAATCTATCTTACGGCAGAGATTATATCATAGAACTGGATCGACAGTTAATGAATTGCAGGAGCGACTTCTGAGCGAAAACATCCAGGATATAAGCCCCCGGATTCATTCCGAAAGCAGACTCAGGATCCAGAAATAAAAAACCTGTATCCGATGAAACTTGCCGAACGTATTTATTCGTGGGGTCAATTCTAAAATCTAAAATCTAAAATCTAAAATCTAAAATCTAAAATCTAAAATCTAAAATCTAAAATCTAAAATCTAAAATCGATTGACTTCTTCCTGATATCTGTTACATCCGTTAAATCCCCATTCACTGCGCGTTGCCGAACTTCTTTCTATTATGAATTTGCCTAATTTAATTACTTTTTCTCGCTTGCTGGGAGTGCCTTTTGTGCAGTAGTTTAACTGTGAATTGAATACTTTGGTCAGCCCCGCGGGAATGTCGCCGGTGGGGATTAATCAGGCGATTTGTGCGGGGGTTATGGGTGCTTAGTCTGCGCCGCTGGTTGCGGCAGAAGCAGCCGAATGCGATCGTGGTTAAAGACCAGGAATTGCAGGTCGATCGAGATATTTTTAAAATCCACAATTCTCCATTAAATTCTGTATTTCCAATTACCAAATTATCATAAAAAAAATAGTCTATTTGCCTGCGGGTTGGCGAGTTTTGCTCTCTATCCTCTAGCAGCAGCAATGCCAAAAATTGTTAGAGCCACTCACAATTCTTGGGATGTTCGCACCGATAGTTATCGGTAAGTATATAAACTTATGATCGCCCTTAGATAAAGATCATAGTCCTGGACGCAACTGTCACACTTAAGTCAACTTGTATGGTGCGTCAGACCTCGTTGTTATTGGTCGATTATCAAGGGTTTCAGGTTGCGGGCAACCCTAGCAATTGTGCCAGTTGCGTAAGTTTTGCATAAAAAACAGCATACCCAGAACCCGCAGCACTTACAGCAGAATTCAGGAGTCAAGAGCATTGCTGTGACGAAGGCCATAACAGCGAATAGCCAGAATCAGTTTGTGCTTTTTCAGTAAAAATACTGGATTTTATTATCATGAATTATGCTTTTTTAGAAAAAATTTACACAATCTTTATAAAAGTGTGCTTTTTTTTAAAGCTTGTGTAAAGAAACTGTTAACTTCAAGAATCTTTACCAATTCTTTACCGGTGCTATTTAGTCTTCCAATATGCAGGCAAGGGCAAAAAAACACTGTCTCTGGTGGGGGCGGGTTTAGCTAAAAATCTATGATACAAGCCAGTTATAAGCCAATACGCTTGGTTTAACACTGTTTGTTACTCGGAGATCCGCCTCGCATCTCCCTCCCAGGACGGGAGAGAACACTCTTGTCCCGCCCTTTTTTTAGGAGCGATCGGGCTTATCTGAACCGTATGGGCTCATAGGATGTAGCCAGATTCAGCTATTAAAAATATTTGAGTCTAAAGTCTCAAGTCCAGACCAATTCCTTCATGCTCTTCAAAACAGATGTTTTCACTTTTTGGTAACTACAAATGGTAGCACAAGACTTTAGCAATCAAAATTTGGTCGGCAATAACTTTAGTGGGCAAAACCTGAATGGTTCCACATTCTTTAAAGCGAGACTGGAAAATGTCTTGTTCAGGCGCAACGCTCAAGGTACCCGCACTCAACTCAGAGGTACCAACTTTGAAGAAGCCTTTCTGCTGAATGTAGATGCAACGGATGCGATTTTTGCTGCCAATGCCAGCTTTGGACCAGCAAATTTTTCTCAAGCGAACTTAGAGAACGTCAATTTCAGTGGCGCCAACCTAACTGGGGCAAATCTGTCGCTGATCAGCACAAACTTCATCAACCTGTCCAACGCCAACCTGACCAATGCCATTCTGCATGAGGCAAATCTCAGCGGCGAACAGTCGAACCGACCGAACCTAACGGGAGCAAACTTTACGGGTGCTGATTTCTATCAGGCGAATCTGAAAGCGGCTGACTTTACGGGTGCCAATTTGACGAATGCCAAATTCCAGGGTGCTAGTCTCGAAGGAACCTTGTTGATCGATGCGAACTTTACCGGCGCTCAATTCGACGTATCGACTAATTTCACAGACATTATCCTCAGCAACGCCATCTTTGACCTTGCCAACCTGAGTGGGGTTAATCTGACCGATACCAACCCCCCCGAGGGAATGACACTGACAACTTCTCGCTTTCGCGGAGCCAATTTGACTGACTTTAGTGCCGAAGATGTCAATCTCTCAGGTGCTGACTTCAGCCCTCATCCAAATGGTACGCGCACTCAAATGGGCGGTGCTAGTTTCGCAGATTCTGAGTTGAACAACGCCAACCTGAGTCAGGTGATTGCAGAAGGCATATTCCTGGACGGTGCTGATTTGAGCAATGCAATCATGGTTGCTGCTGATCTCAGCAATGGCAACCTGGCTGGAGCAATTCTCCTTGGCGCTAACCTGACGGGTGGAGTCCAGTTAGACAACGCTCTTATTGAGAAGAGCAATCTGGCGGGAGCCAACTTTACAGGGGCAAACCTGGCAGGGGCAAACCTGAAGGAGGCGGTTGGAGATCACCTGACCAAGTTTAGAAACGTCAATCTGTCAGGTGCCAGCCTGGAAGTGGGGAGTTTTATCGGTACCGACTTCACCAATGCCAACTTCACTAATGCCAACCTGGCCAAAGCCAATTTCACCGGTGCCGTTATGGTCGGGGCGAACATGACCGGGGTCAATGCAGTCGATGTGGTGGGTCTGACGATGGGGACTGGCGGCACCGATACCGTGACTGGAACCGGAGGCGACGATAATATCTTCGGGCTTGACGGCAATGACTCCCTCAACGGCGGTGATGGGGATGATTACCTCGATGGCGGTAGCGGTGCTGATATCCTGACCGGTGGTCCTGGCCATGATGGGTTGTTTGGTGCTGCGGGAAATGACACCCTGACGGGTGGGGGTGGCAGAGATACCATTCACTACCGCAGTGGTCATGGTTCCGATCGCGTGAATGGTTTCACCCTCGGCTCCAGCGGAGACATCCTATCCTTCAGTGGCATTGCGGCGATCGATGTGGTGCCATCTGGCGCCAACACTCAATTGCGATTGGGCAATGGCATTGCTGGCGATGCCGGTTTTGGCACAGGCGCGCTGTTGATCACCCTAGCTAACACTTCATTTACGGCAGCTCATATCAGCACCAATACCAACTCGGCCAACAGGCCCACCTTCGAGTTCTCGTAACCTCAAGTCGGAGTCTGTGTAATGGGTGCTCAGAGTTTATTTTTTCTATCGAGGCCTCGCTCCCCCCCTTTTTCAAGGTTGGAAGAGGGAGTTGTGAGGATTGCCAGCGGTAACGAAGCACCGACTTCTAGGGTGCACTAAAAACTTTGGGGCTATGTGCCAAGTTCACTTGATATACCTCACCGTCTCTTCATGAGCAGTGATTCTTTGACGCGACCTTGAGATGTGGTACCGAGGTAGTTTTACCTTCTATCCACGTTTGTTTAGAGTCTCTCAATGCCCTGCCTGTGGCGACTTGTCTACATTATAGCATCAAGCCGTCAAGCGAAGGATGGGGTTTAAGACCCAAATTTTCGATAACCACGAGAAATTTACATAACACTAGGAGAAAATTATGGCTATCAGAAATGGAACTCCAGAATCCGATACCCTGACCGGAACCAATAACGCCGATGTGATTCGCGGCTTTGGCAAGGAAGATCTGCTGTATGGCTTAGGCGCTAACGACAGCATCTACGGTGGAGACGACAAAGACACTATGTATGGTGGTGCTGGAGCCGATCGACTCTTTGGAGAAAACGGCGAAGACGATCTATATGGTGAGGATGGTAACGACTTCCTCTACGGTGGGCTGGATAAGGACAACCTGTATGGTGGAATGGGAGCCGATCGACTTTTTGGCGATTCCGGCGAAGACTCATTGTATGGCGAAGATGGCAATGACATTCTGTACGGAGGCTCAAATGCCAACGATGCCAACGATGGTAAAGATTTCCTCGATGGTGGGGCTGGAAAAGACCAACTCTTTGTAGGTTTCGAGGATACGGGGTTTGGTGGTGCTGGCGATGACACCGTGATTGGCGGCTTTACCGATGACGTGATCTACGGCGATGACTCAGAAGGTTTAGTGTTTGGGGGAGCGGATTCCCTGGTTGGCGGCGACGGTAACGACACCCTCTACGGAGAAGGTGACAGCTTAGCGGGCGGCGGCAACGATACCCTCGATGGCGGCACAGGTAATGATACTCTGCTCGGCTATGCCGGAGATGACTTCCTCAATGGTGGCGATGGCATTGACTTCCTCGATGGTGGCGATGGCAATGACATCCTTGATGGTGGCGCTGGCTCTAGCACCCTGTTAGGTGGCACTGGCTTAGAAACCATCAGGGGTGGCGCTGAAGGCGACTTCATTGATGGCGGAGAGGGCAATGACAACCTCAATGGTCTGGGTGGCAATGACACTATCTATGGCGACTACGGAGTTGCTGAAACACTGGCTGGCGATGACATCCTCAATGGTGGTGCAGGGGATGACTTCCTGGATGCTGGTGCAGGAGTCGATCGCGTCATCGGTGGCGCTGGCGTTGACCTACTCTTTGGCGGCGAAGATGCGGAAACTCAAACCGCCCGCGACACGCTAACCGGCGGGGCTGACACCGACTACTTCCAGTTGCTGTTCACCGATTTTGTGCCCGAACCAATCGATCCCGGTGAGCCAGTTATTACTCCTCCTGCTGGTGACTACATCGTTGACTTCGTGAAGGGGACTGACTACTTCTTACTGGAGGGGATTACCTTTGAGCAGCTATCGTTCCAGAACATCTCGCTGACAGTTAACGGGGTTGCTACTCCGAGTACCCGGATCTACGTCACGCCTGAAGCCGGAATTCCGATTTCTCAAGCGGAAACGCTAGCTGTGGTTCAAGGAGTGCGTCAATTTAACGCCTCGCATTTCGTTGAGGAACCACTCATTTAATTAACGGGACTTAAACAAATTTTAAGCCCAAACCAAGCGCAAACTGGCTTGAGACGCGGTAAATAAGTTCATGTTTTCTTGCCACCACCGCACAAATCTATATTCTGTCCCTTGACAGTTTTTATCTCCTGCTGTCTCTTTAAAGGCAGCAGGAGTTTAGTCTTTGACCAGGAATCAGCAGATCCTTTTTCTTCATGCCAATTTCCCTGCCCAGTTTCGCCTTCTCGGTAGCCGCGATCGCCAAAGATTGCCCTGAGCTAGTGAAATCTATTTCAGAATGTTTCTAGCCAGTTACGATCGCCAATCGGCAGTAAAAATCGAATTCGAGCGCGTGAGGCGACACAACAAATTGATCCGATAAATTATCCAATCTTGTGACAAGTATAGTCAGAATGTTTTTAAATTAAGTAAATCCACCTGATTATCAGTCGTGTAAATGTTAAATTAAGGAAAGCCTTCGTAGAGTAGCCCTTAATTTTTGATTTATGAATTTGCCTAATTTGATTACTTTTTCTCGCTTACTGGGAGTGCCTTTTCTGCTCTACGGTTTGTACGACCCAAGCGCTCAAAGCCGCTGGATTTGCACCGCAATTTTTGTGGTAGCTGCGGCTACTGATTGGCTGGACGGCTATTTGGCTAGGAAGTTGAATCAAATTACCGATTTGGGTAAGTTTCTCGATCCTTTGGTGGATAAATTGTTGGTGCTCGCGCCGCTTTTAGTGTTGATTGAGTTGGGGAAAATCCCGGCTTGGGGAGTGTTTTTGATTTTTGGTCGGGAGTTGACAATTGCGGGGTGGCGTGTTAATAAAACTACGATTTCTGGAGCTAATATTTGGGGGAAGTTGAAGACGGTAAGTCAGATTGTGGCGATCGCACTTTTAATTGCTCCTTTGTCTGAAGCGTGGAATTTTCCCGCATTAATTGCTTTTTGGGTTTCTGTGGCTTTAACTTTGATTTCGGGCGCTATTTATCTGTGGCCGGAAAAGACTGGTGAGGAAAAGTAAGCTACCTTCTTGATTACTCGTTCCCAAGCTATTCCTGGTAACGAGTTAAATTCCTATTAAACTAAGCCGAAATCAAGCGACCTTTCGGTTGAGGAATAGAACGCCCCAATTCCTGAGCCGTCTCAATCCACTCCTGCATAACAATCTCTATATTTTGTAGTGCTTCTTGATAAGTTTCGCCATCCGCAGCGCATCCTGGTAATTCCGGCACTTCGGCAATAAATGCTTGGTCTTCTTGACTCCAGTAGAGGATAATTTCATAGCGAAGCATCGTTTGCACCTCCTAGTTGGTGTTTGAGAATTACCTCACGAATTTGCCTGACTTGATAGGCTTTGGCTTGCGAGCCTTTGGGTTGAAGATTTAGGATTTCTTCAACACCATCTTTAGCAAATATGTGGTGACTGCCGCGAATCCGTTCCTCAAAGCCGAGTCTGCGTAAAAGTTGGCAAAGTTGAGCAAAGGGTATATTGGCGTCGGAATTACCGAGTAAGATTTTAGCTAGCAGTTTGTCTGGTTGACTCACGCTCTGTCCAAGTGATCAGTTATTTTATGATGACATATTTCTGAGTTGGCGATCGAAAGTCATTCGTCAGAAATCAGAAGCCCGAATCTAAAATTCTGACGAATGACAAATTCCTTAATAATGACTCCCAGATTTCCGATAATGCACCGCTGTCACTCCGTCATTTTTCAGCAAATGACCGTTTTCAACCGCCGCATAAACTACCCAGTGATCGCCGCATTCCATCCGACTTATCACTTCGCATTCCAGATAAGCTAGAGCCTCAGTCAAAACCGGACAGCCGTTGCTAGCTTCCATTGTTTCGACTCCGGCAAATCTGTCTTCTCCGGGAGCAAAGTTTTTCATGAAATACTTCCGCAACTGTCGCCCTTCGGCTAAGATATTCAGCACAAACTTATCTCCGGCGTACATCAAAGCTTCGATCGATCGATCTTTGGCAACAGCAATCGTCACACCGGGCGGATTAAACGTTGCTTGCGACACCCACGAAGCTAGCATCGCACTGGCGACTTCCCCCCGCTTCGCCGAGAGTACGCACAGCGAACCAACCAATCTCCCTACGGCTTGTTCAGTGCGATCGCTACCCGCTGCTAACTGCGGTTTCGGTGCCCGCAATTTTTGCGATCGAATCAAAGCTTGAGCAAAATCCGTTCCTGCTTCTTTGCACTCGTGAATCGTCGCCGCCGTCGGCTTAAATTTGGCTCGAATCGGCTCAAATCCAATTCGATAGCCAGCATCTTTCAGCTTATTTTCCACTAAGTCGATCGCCTCTCCACTCCAGCCAAAAGAACCGAAAACCCCCGCTAATTTGCTCTTAGTTGCGGTTGATAGAACAATTCCCAAAGCAGTTTGAATTTGCGTCGGAGCGTGTCCTGCTAGCGTGGGAGTTCCGATGATAAATCCCGCGCATTTTTCGATCGCCTCTTGAATTTCTCCCGGTTCGGCAAATTCGCAGTTGATACTTTCCACCGCAACGCCGGCTTTCGTAATTCCTTTGGCGATCGCCTGCGCTAAAGTAGCCGTATTTCCGTAAGCCGAAGCATAAATCAAAGCAACTGTCAAGTCTTTTGAATTTTGTTGCTGGCTCCATTCCCGATACAAATTGCTCAGTTCATTAAGGCCGTAACGGACGATCGGGCCGTGACCGGGAGCATAAAATGCTGCTGGTAAATCGGCGAATTTATCCATTGCAGTCAGCACTTGTTTTGCCTGAGATGCGTGCAGGGAATCGTAATAATAGCGCCGATCTTCGCTGTAAACGCTCCACCCTTCATCGAATACTTGGTCGCCGCAAACGTGAGCTCCAAATAGTTTGTCAGTGAACACGATTCGAGTGTGCGGATCGTAGGTGCAAAGTTGATCGGGCCAACGGGGAGTTGGAGTCGCGATGAATTTTAAGGCGTGACCTTTTCCTAAGTTGAGAGTTTCTTCTCCCCGAACGACCATAATGTTTAATTCTTGGTCTGGAAAAGCGGCTCGCAAACTAATTGCCGCAGGATTCGTGCAAACCAAAGCTACTTCAGGAGCTAATTCTAACAGAGCTTTAATTGTTACTGACCTGTTAGCATTGAAATGCCCCAAAATTATGTAATCCAGCTTGGTCAAGTCCACCCGTTGCTGTAAAAAATCGATGTAATTTTGAGTAAAAGATTCCCCCGGCGGATCGAACAAAGCAGTTTTGTCAGCTTGAATAATATAGCTATTGGCTGTCGTACCCTTTTGCAGCGAATACTCGACTTCAAATTTTAGTCTATCCCAAGTGCGCGATCGCAGAATAAATGTATCAAGTGCGATCGGGATAAACTGCACATCGCGGGGTTTGGCATCCGATGCGAGTCTAGGAGTCAAAGTGTTAGTCATTAATTGCACCTATGAGAAACTGAACTACAGAACTTCTTTTGATTTCGTGCCAAAACTTGGTATCTACAATGTCAAACTTTGCACCTCTACCCTGTAAATTGGTATCCAGGTCAGTCAGAAATTTCCTGGTTTTCAAATCATCCCCAATTTGGATAAAGCTCACTCCAATTTCTTCATCTTTATCTATTTTATTGGCCGCACTTACAATTATTTCGGCAACAGCAGCGGTATTTTCTGGTTTTTGATCGAGAACTGCAACAATTATTGCTCCGTTCTTCCCTTTGGGATTTGGTTTGCTTGCGAAATAATCGCTAAAAGTTGCTTTCAGAGCTTCTTCCAAATTAATTTCAGTGGGTTTTGCTGAAGCCGGTTCCGTATTTTGTCGTTGCAAAATTTCAGCTAACCGGGCAACATTGGAATTTTTATACTCCCACATCGGAGTAGAAGCTTCATAAAGGGTGATGCCGTCGCTGTCAAATTCCTGACATTTTTTTGCTAAGTCAATCAGAGATGCCTGTGCTTCTACCCACTCCTCGTACCAAGGATGGTGAGGGTCTCTGCTGGCATCGCTTCTGGCAATAATAATTGTGTAATCTCGGTCTTCTAAAAGATTGGCAGGCATTGGCAATTCCCCTCGTTAAAATGGAGTCTAAATGACAACGGTTTGCCCGGTTTGCTGCTGGTGGCGCACCCAACACCCAGAAACCCCGTAAGGTGCGCCACAAGCACCCAACGTTGAGAGTTTGTGCGTAGCCAATTGCGTCCTGGACTCTAATTGTAGGGTGCGTCAGTAGATAATCGATGATGAAGTCGAATAAAACATCGGCTGACGCACCTTACTAATACGTTTGGGGTGTGTTGATTCAGACAGTCAATCAATATGTCGTTGAATTTCCCTCTTGCTTCTGACAACTGCCAACTGCCAACAGTCAACTGACAACAGTCAACTGTCAACCGTCAACTGACATCCTAATAGTGATTTCCCACTTTGCGGTGGTGAACTGCCGGCAGTGCATCGGGATTGGATACGCGGCCGCTATCGATGATCGCATATACGATATGATGATCCGAAAGTTCCATCCGGCTGACTACTTCGCACTCCATGTACGCCAAAGCATCTGTCAGAATGGGAGAACCGTTGGTAGCTGGTTGAGTTTTAACTCCCGCAAATCGATCAGCACCAGGAGCAAAACGCTTTAAAAAGTGCCTCATCAAAGTTTGATAATTGCCTTCTTCCAGCACGTTGAGAACAAATTTATCTCCCGCGTGCATCATCGATTCAATCGCCCGATCCTTCGCAACTGCTATTGTTAAACCCAGCGGTTTAAAGCTAGCTTGAGTTACCCAAGAAGCTAGCATCGCACCGCTAACATCACCTTTTTGAGCGGTAATGATGTACAGTCCGCCACTGATTCGTCCCAAAGCTTTATCGAGGTCGCTATCGAGGGATTTCATCTGTTTGACTGCTTTGTCCCGCGTCAGCCACTGTCCCAAGTCGGTGCCGGCTTCGTCGCAAAGTTGATAACTCGCTTCTGTCGGTGATTCTTTAATTAAAATGTTGGGAAATGCTTCTTTTAAACCCAACTCTTTGAACTTGTTTCGCAGCGGGTAAACTGATACGTCATCGCCGCCGCCGGATTCACACAAACCGAAAGATTGTTTGTTGTTAGCTGCAACTAGAATTGTGTTGATTGCGGCTTCGGCATTGACAGCAGCAGTACCGCCACTCGGTGGCGAACAAATTACGATGCCGGCAGCATTAGCGACAAGTTCAGCAACTTCTTGCAAGTCGGCGATTCTCAAATCCATCATTTCCACAGCGACACCGGTTTTGGTGATACCGTGGGCGATCGCTTGGCTGAGTCGATCGCTAAATCCGTAGTCGGAGGTGTAAAATACCGCTACAGTGGTTTCTGCCTTAGCTTGCGCTTGGCTCCACTTTTTGTAGCGCCCGGTAAGTTCCACCACATTATGCCGCAGCAAGGGGCCGTGACCGGTCGCAACTAAACCGATTTCTCCCAACTCTGCCATCCGCTTCATTGCAGCGAGTACCGATCGAGCATTGGGAGCCATCAAGCACTCATAATAAAAGTGGTAATCTTCCTCAACTGCTACTAAATCGTCATCGAAGGTGCTGTCGGAACAGTAGTGCATCCCGAAAGCATCGCAGGTAAACAGCACTTGAGTTTTGCTGTCGTAGCTAAAAATAGTATCGGGCCAGTGCAAGTTCGGGGCCGATACAAATTCGATAATGTGGCCGTTTCCTAAATCTAGTTTGTCCCCGTTTTTTACTACCAATCGCTCAAATGGTTGGTGTACAAGGTTTTCTAAAAATTGAATTGCTACTTTCGCCCCCACGACAATTGCTTGGGGTGCCAGCGCCAGCACATCTTTGACTAAACCGCTGTGGTCTGGTTCGGTGTGGCTGATAATTAGATAGTCAATCTCTTTGGGGTCAATTTCCCCCGTCAGAGTTTCCATGTATTGCTGGCGAAACTTCTCGTGCGAGGTATCGACGAGGGCTGTTTTTTCACCGCGAATGATGAATGAGTTGTAAGTTGTACCGTTTTTGAGTCCGAATTCGATGTCAAAGCGGTCTCTATCCCAGTCCAGGCATCGAATTGCCGTTGTGTCAGAGGCAATTTCGACTTTTTCCACCGTCAATCTGCGTTGGACTCGTTCAGTCAGCGCTACCATCAGTGCCTCCTTGTCTGTTACCCATTACCTTATTGTCTTCATTCTGACACGTTTTTTTTGTAAATCTTTATAAAATTTCCTATCACTCAGTTAAGCATCCCAAAACTGATCTCTATGTATTGACAAAAACCTAATATGTGTGCTATAGAAACCGAGTTCGATCGGTTTGGCGATCGAGGTACTGAGTTTTGCATGGAAATTGCGATCGAGCAGTCAGTTAGTTAGTAGCAACCTAAAAACTGCCCAAAATATACCGAATGTCGAAGTGCCATCTTGGTTTGATTCCCCCATCTTGGGGGCGATCGCTAAAGCCACCTTTTGGTTAATCTTAGCATTGCTCCCAGTCTGGGCGAGTTGGCAGATGTGGCAACTGTTACGTTTTTATCAACAACAAATTAAGGATTAAGTAGGTAATAGCAAAAAACACTAATATCCAATCGCTAAATTTAGGGGCGAATTTTTACCAACAATAATTGCCAAAAAACTACGCTCTCAAAAACTCCATCCCAATGGCAAATCTCCATCTATTTTTTTCAAAATATAGCAATCCTCGCATCAGTTGTAAAAATATGTAGGGGTAGTGCTAAGAGTGACTACCCCAGCCTGCATCGGGGCAACCGGGCGTTGGTTTTTCCCTACAAGAATTACACAAATCATTTAGGATTGCTATACAAGAGTTCAAGGTCGTACTCGAATAACGCGCGTAGCATCTAAGAGTACGACCTTGAATTGGTTCTATCAGACCGAACTAGCAAATAGGTTGGAGCCAACGAAACTAGGACCTACCCCAGCAATAAGATTCGGGTCAGTGCCACCCACAATGGGCCCTGTAGGTGAAGGCCACAACCAGTTCTGGGTGCCAGCGACTGTCATAGTAGGATTAGCGATCGCCGCCCCATTGAAAGAGTTGGTGATGAAATTGCTCATATCCACTGTGGCCGGCCCTGAACCACCAAGCAAGCTGGAATCCTGTAGCCCGCTATCACCGATCGCACTAGCCGAACGAAAGTCAGTAAGTGGATCATTGACAATACTCGCTGCACTTAAGGGAGCGATCGGAGCAGGTGCAACATCATTGTCTACGATGTTCAAAATGGCGGTGCTTTGCGTTCCAATCGTGGCATTGCCTGTAGCAATAGCCAAACTTAAGTTGACTGTTTCGGTACCCTCAACCCGAGTGTCCTCGACGATCGGCATAGTGAGAGTTTTGGGTGCAGTGTCGCCAGAGGCAAAATTGACAGCGATGGGAACATTGCTGTAGTCACTAGGAGTTCTGGCAGTACCATCGGTCAAGTTCACAGTGGCTGAGACTGCACCGAGAGCACTGCCAGTACGAGTGACTGTCACGGCTGCAACGGGCGTTCCATCTTCGTTGACACTGAAGAAAGGGGCACTAAATTGCAGGGTGCTGTCATTGTCTACGATCGTCGTAACGGCGGTGCTTTGCGCTCCAATCGTCGCATTGCCTGTCGGGTTAACCAAACTTAAATTGAGATTTTCGTTACCCTCCACCAAAGTGTCATCGATAATGGGAAGATTGACGACTTTGGGTGTGGTGTCCCCAGCGGCAAAATTGACAACGATCGGAGTACCGATGTAGTCACCAGAGGCGATCGCAGTTCCATTGGCTAAGTTCACGGTAGCTGAAACTGCGTCAGCACTACTGCCAGTGCGAGTGACTGTCACGGGTAAAACCGCTACGCCATTTTCTCTGATCCTGAAAGTACCAGAACTAAATTGCAGGGTGCTGTCATTGTCAATGATGTCGAAAGTGGCGGTACTTTGGGTGCCAATCGAGGCATTGCCTGTCGGGCTGCCCAAAGTTAAGGTGAGATTTTCGGTAGGCTCTACCAAGGTGTCGTTGACAACTGGAATATTGACGACTTTGGGTGCAGTGTCCCCAGCGGCAAAATTGACAACGATCGGAGTACCGGTGTAGTCACCAGAGGCGATCGCAGTACCATTAGTCAAGCTGACGGTTGCTGAGACTGCACCAGAGGCTACACCTGTGCGAGTAACTGTCACGGCTGCAATGGGAGTTCCATCTTCATTGGCGCTGAAGGTAGGAGCACTAAATTGCAGGGTGCTGTCATTGTCTACGATCGTCGTAACGGCGGTGCTTTGGGTTCCAATCGTGGCATTGCCTGTCGGGCTACCCAAGGTTAAGTTGATAGTTTCGTTACCCTCGAACAAAGTGTCATCGATAATGGGAAGATTGACGACTTTGGGTGTGTTGTCCCCATCGGCAAAATTAACAGGGATGGCAGTACCGGTGTAGTCAGCAGATGTTGTAGCAGTACCATCGGCCAAGTTGACGTTGGCTGAGACTGCACCGATAGTGCTGCCAGTGCGAGTGACTGTCACGGCTGCAACTGCGGTTCCATTTTCTCTGACCCTGAAGGTAGGAGCACTAAATTGCAGGGTGCTGTCATTGTCAATGATGTTCAAAGTGGCGGTACTTTGGGTTCCAATCGTGGCATTGCCTGTCGGGCCAACCAAACTTAAATTGACTGTTTCGGTAGGCTCTACCAAGGTGTCGTTGACGATCGGAATAATGACGGTTTTGGGTGCAGAATCCCCATCGGCAAAATTGACAGGAATCAAAGTACCGGTGTAGTCACCAGGGGCGATCGCAGTACCATTAGTCAAGTTCACGTTGGCTGACACAGCACCAGCACTACTTCCAGTGCGAATGACTGTCACGGCTGCAACGGGCGTTCCATCTTCGTTGACGCCAAAGGTAGGGGAACTAAATTGCAGGCTGCTGTCATTGTCTACGATGTTGACAGTGGCGGTATTTTGCGTTCCAATCGTGGTATTGCCTGTCGGGCTACCCAAAGTTAAGTTGACAGTTTCGTTACCTTCTACCAAAGTGTCGTTGACGATCGGAATATTGACGACTTTGGGTGTGGTGTCGCCATCGGCAAAATTGACAGCGATCCCAGTATTGGCGTAGTCACCAGGGGCTATAGCAGTTCCATCGGCCAAGGTGACGGTGGCTGACACAGCACCAGCGCTGCCACCCGTGCGAGTTACTGTTACGGTTGTGATTGGGGTTCCATCTTCGTTGACACTGAAGCTGGAGCCACTGAATTGCAGGCTGCTGTCATTGTCTACGATGTCCAAACTGGCGGTACCTTGCGTTCCAATCGTCGCACCGCCTGTCGGGTTAACCAAACTTAAGTTGACAGTTTCGGTACCCTCTACCAAAGTGTCGTT
>NZ_JAUBTV010000001.1:232035-239305 GCF_036705145.1 Microcoleus sp. B5-D4
GCACTACCATTGGCTAGGTTCACAGTAGCTGAAACTGCTGCGGTACTGTCACCGGTGCGAGTGACTGTCACGGCTGCGCTCGTCGTTCCATCTTCGTTGACACTAAAAGTAGGAGCACTAAATTGCAGGCTGCTGGGAGGGAGAGTGTCATTGTCCACGATGCTCACAGTGGCAGTACCTTGCGTCCCAATCGTTGCACCACCTGTCGGGTTTGCCAAAGTTAAGTTGACAGTTTCGGTACCTTCCACCAAGGTGTCATCGACAATGGGAATGGTAATAGTCTTGGGTGCTGTGTCCCCATCAGCAAAATTGACAGGGATGCCGGCATTGTTGTAATCAGCCGGGGCTGTAGCAGTACCATTGGTCAAGTTGACTGTAGCTGAGACTGCGCCAGCGCTGCCACCAGTGCGCGTCACTGTTACGGCTGCAACCGCTGTCCCATCTTCGTTGACGCTGAAGGTTGGGGCGCTAAACTGAAGGCTAGGCGGATTTGAAGTCCCTTGATAGTCAATCTTCCGTACCAGGTAGTCGGAACTATCGTCTTTGAAAGAGGTGGCGGTGTAGGCAGCGGTGGGGCTATCGTAGGCTTTGGTGGAGAACCGCAGTTCGTCAAAAGCAGTGTTGGTGAGAGGCTTGGCTTCTATTTTGAATTGGAAGCTGCCATCGGTACTATCGCCAGTGAAAGTCACTCCATCTGCACCCGCAGTAATCGCTTTTGGAGCGATCGGAGCGTTGAGACGAGTGATCGTAAAATTGCTGGCCGGTACCAGAGTCCCATTATTAAAGATTTGTAGCAAACCAACTTCATTACCTTGATCGCCGACTCCGGGGCTAGTTTTGGGACTCAAGGCGCTAAGGTCGATCGTGGCGCTAGTAATGTCTTGGTTATCTGCCCATTTCACCTTCAGCGCCTGAGATTGATCGGTGTTGGGGTTATGGTTGATTTCTGCCCGAATTTTCTTGGCGTCGGTGAACCAACCATCATAAGAAGATGGGACACCAATACCACCAGTAGTGCCGTAGCTCAACCAGCTTTTCGGGTTTTCGTTACTTGCTAAGGTGAGGTTGCTGATGACAGTAGGGTTAAGGTAGTCAGTTTCCACGCCATCAAAAGCTATCCCAGACAGTTTGATGCCTTGATTTTGGGTGGCAGTAGGCCATTTTGCGATCAGCTCATTGAGAGCGCTGTAATTATTGGTTTGACCCAAAGAACCAGTGATTGGAGTAGCCATAGCTTCTGTGTTAATGATGAGTAATTAAGGATTAGAAGTGACTGAAAACCAGAGGTTGGGCTTTCTTTATCGTTATCAGTCACTGCAAGAAAAATTTCGTCATAAGTAGGTGCAGATAAATCCTGGAAAAATGCTTACCCTGCCCAAATGCTTTCCCAATAAGCAGTTCAAGGCTAGATTGCCCCTGATTAGATGTTAAGTGTAATTACTTCCCTACTTAATATAGATGCTTATTCTGGCGCTGCTGAATCAAAACCTGTAGGGGTAATTCTAAGTGCTTAGCCCGTCAGCGGTGTGGCAACCACGGGGGGATTTGCCCTACAAATTGCATACCCTATTCAGCAACGCCGGTTCACAATATCTTTACAATCTAGATATCGTGGGTTGACTTTCCCTTCTCTCTATCATGGCTTAGAACCCCTGTCTCTGTAAGTCGGAAAAGTCGGATCCTAAAGTCGGAAAAGTCGGATCTTTGCCATGAGTACATAATTTAGGATGTTGCTGAATACAGGTATGAATTCAAGATTGCCAAATGACTATAAGCCCGCTTGAGGGTGAGTTGTGTAACATCAAGCGAAAAGTTGATTTATACCTGTATTCAGGAACGCGATTATTCCTTACTTTCATCATCAATAAGTTTTATCCGGAAAAATTGCGATCTTTTTTTCTGCCCCATAAAAAGCGGGTTTTCCATATCTGTAGAGGAGAGCTTAAATCCCACATTCGCCGCCCCCCAAGAGGCAGCTTTCACTGCTTCAGCGGACAAAAGTGAATCAGCAGAGACAATTATTAGTAAAAATACTTAGAATTTTATATGCCTAAGCATAACTCAGTTGGGAATTTCTGAAAATTGGGGTTCGGGCGTAAGTTAAATCTGATTCCATTAAAAATGCGTTAGCGAAGCTGGCCGTAGGCATCGCTAAAAAACCAAGTTTATTGGTGATCCGTAATGTGATTGACGATCGCCCTGAAGATGTCAAATGGGTTCTATACTACTGCCAAAGTGACAAAACAGAGTTAATCTGACTAAAGCAGGAATTATGCACTTACCCTCCTCTGATTTGTCAGCGGCAACTCTACAATAAACTCACTTCCTTCGCCAACCTGACTGACGCAACGGATCTTGCCGCCGTGAGCTTGGACAATTACCTGATAGCACACTGAAAGTCCCAAACCAGTGCCTTTACCCACAGGTTTAGTAGTAAAAAATGGGTCAAAAATCTTGTCTTGAATTTCTGCAGGAATGCCACTTCCCGTGTCGCGGACAGAGATTGTTACCCAGTCCGGCTCGCTTTGCCAACTGCGGATGGTTAATTCCCCCGGTTTGCTCGTTGACTGAAGGGCATCTAAAGCATTGTCAATCAAATTATAAAATACTTGGTTAATTTGACTGGCATGACATTGGACGGGCGGCAAACTGCCGTATTGCTTCTCTATTTTGATATGGTTTTTTAACTTGTTTTGCAGCATCAAGAAACTGCTTTCTAAACCTTCATTCAAATCTACTGGTTTTAATTCAGCGTGGTCTAAACGAGAAAAATTTCGCAGCGTCATCACGATCGAGCGAATCCTCCCGCTTCCTTCCCGCATAGAATTGAGCAGTTTACCAAAATCTTCTCGAATGTAATCGAGTTCTAGTTCTTCATTGATTCTGACAATTGCTGCCGCTGCTTCCGGGCAGGCATTTCCGGCCACTTCTAGAGCTTCGTTCAAGGCTTTAAAATATTCTTGAGCGTGAAACAAGTTAGCGTGGATGAAATTGTTGGCGTTGTTAATTTCATGAGCAATTCCCGCTACCATTTGCCCCAAACCTGACATTTTTTCGCTTTGAATCAATTGCTGCTGTGTCGATCGCAATTCTTCTAATGCAGCCTGCAACTGCTGGGTTTGAGCTTGAGATTTTACCGCAGCATCTTGGACTTGGCTGTAAAGTTCTGCTTGCTGAATGGCGATCGCCATTTGGTTGGCTATTTGGGATAGCAACTCCATCTCTTGCCGCTGCCAATTGCGGGTATCCCCGCACTCGTGAGCAATCAGCAAACCCCACAGCCTACCGGGAAATTTAGGATTATAGCTTCCGGCTGTGTCGGAGGTATTTTCTTCAGTTCTGGATGTAACAATTGGCACAATCAGATTAGCTTTTACCTGCAAACTATCTAAGAAATCGACATGACAAGGCTCTAAACCAGCATTAAAAATATCATTAATTGCTTTGACTCGCCCTTGCTGGTAAAGATCGGCGTAATCTCCCCGGAAACACTTATCAGCCCCCATATCTCCTAAAATTGAAGGCCAAGGAACAGTCATGTTTTCAACAACAACTTTTCCTTGCCAGTTGTCTTGAAACTGATAGATAATTACTCGATCGCACTGCAACAGTTGGCGGACTTCCCTCACCGCTGTTTCCAGGATAGTTCCCAGATCCAGGGTACTGCGAATTTGGTTGCCGATCAGCCGTAGCAGCGATTCTCGTTCGGCTTGGCGCCTGGTTGTGCTATAGAGTTTGGCTTGATTGATTGCGATCGCCAATTGCGATCCTACCCCTTCTAAAAGCTGCCTTTCCCAATCAGTCCATTCCCGTTCGCGATCGCACTGATGCAAGCCAATTATGCCATTCACTTCACCTTGATAGCGAGTAGCTACTGCCAGCATTGACTTAATCTCCAAAGCTTCGGCAATGTTTCGGGTTTGTGGGTTCAATCCCGGAAAATCGAGAAACTTCGTCAATGCTAGGGACTCTTGCTGAGACACGACGGCAGCCAAATGCGGGTTGTCACTCATCGGTACTTTCATTCCCAGTTGGATCGGATAGTCCCCCGCGTTGTACTCTCCGCGCGTAACTAAAGTTTTTTCTGTATTTGATTCTTTGACTAAAATGCTCACGCGGCTGCACTGTAATGCTTGCCCGAGCAATCTGCAGGCCGATGTCAAAATTTCTTCTATGTCAAGTGTACTGCGAATTTCGTTATTAATTTGGTTCAGCAAGTTTGATAACTGAACTTGCTGCTGCATCTGCACAATTATGGCTTTTTGTTGGTCTACTTCCGGCAGCGAAAGACTTTCTTGCTGCATCCAGTTTTCAGATTCAGGCAACCGCGAAGTTACTCTGTGCCAGGGGTTTTCGTGTTCTTGTATTTGTAAAGACATATTTACTCAGCAGTTGTACAGTATTTTGATTGAGTCTGGTTTTATAAACCTGTGCTTACCCCGCCAACAGCCCCATCGCAGCTACCAGGACTTTTGGAATATCTTAAGACATTATAAAGGATGCTGCCTGAGCAAAGCAATTATTTGCTTTACAAATATTTATATTTAGCAACTCTGCCCTCTGCAGCCCACAATACTAATTGGTGCGCTGCATGGAACTTGGTCAGATGTCAAATAGAGTTAACCGCCCGGTTAAGCATAAAATTAATCTAAAATCTATCTTTAGTTCAATGTTTGCGCCGGCTAGCTCAACATGGAAAATTCAATTCCCGACAATTTTCGTTCGCCAGCAAGCACCGACAACATTACTTCTGGATGGACAGGTAAAGCCCAGATTAAAATAGCTTTGGCGATCGGCAATTCCCGGCTGCACTGGGGATTATTTGCGGGCAAAACTCTGAAGAAAACATGGGATACAGAGCATCTCAATGCTGATACTGTTTCCTCGCTCTCGGAGCAGGAAAAGGCAGAATATTTGGTGCAAACAGTAAGGAGGTCGATCGAGGAAATATCTGCTCAAAATCTCCTTTGTCTTCCTGCTACTCCCGCTTTTTCTAATCCTCACACACTTTCTTTCGTGCAACTGCCTCTAATTTTGGCTTCAGTAGTTACCCAGCAAACAGCAATTTGGCAGAGTTATCCAAATGTCCGAATTATTACTTTAGACCAGTTGCCGATCGGGGGACTCTATCCTACCCTGGGAATTGACAGAGCTTTGGCTTTACTGGGCGCTGGCAACCAATTTGGTTGGCCAGTTTTACTTATAGATGCTGGTACAGCTTTAACATTTACTGGGGCTGATGTCAATAGGTATTTAGTTGGGGGCGCAATTTTACCAGGTTTGGGTTTGCAGTTATCGTCGTTAGGTAAAAAAACTGCTGCATTACCTTTAATTAGCCTACCACAAAATCTGCCGCACCGCTGGGCGACAGACACTGCTGGAGCAATTCAAAGCGGAGTTGTGTATGCGACGGTGGCAGGAGTTAGGGATTTTATTGAAGATTGGCGATGTTTGTTTCCTGATAGCAAAATTGCGGTCACGGGGGGCGATCGCACTATGCTTTTAAAATACCTCACCGCAGCCTTTCCTGATACAGCCTCCGGCTTAATTGACGCACCAGAGGCTATTTTTTGGGGAATTAGCCTGTTAACTGTTGAGTGTTGACTGTTGAGTGTTGACTGTTGAGTGTTGACTGTTGAGTGTTGACTGTTGAGTGTTCTCATTTTATCAATGACCAATGACCAATGACCAATGACCAATGACCAATGACCAATGACCAATTCACCTAGCAAACTCGCGAATATACTTAGCAACAACATCCGGGGCTTCCTGCGGCAAATTGCTTTCCCCCGGACTGACCAATTGCAGTTCGGCATTAGGAGCCAGAGCAGCATAGGATTGACACAGAGACGAAGCTGCAGGAGTATCTTCAGAACCGTGCAACAGCAAAACAGGCGCTTTCAGCAAAGGCAAATTCTCCTCGACTAATTCCGCTGTAATTTCCGCCCGCCGCCGCCCGAACAGCAACTGCACGGCAACAGGGGACTGCATCAACTGCTGTCTGAACTTTAGCAATCCGTCAATCTTTTTTTGGCTACCCAGCAACTTAGCAATTGGATAGATCGATCGCAGCAACCACAAAGCCAGCGGAGGTTGGCCCATTAGCCAGCTAGCCGTCTGCCACCGCCCCCGCCGGTTGCCAACCTTGACACCTTCTGGGGCCAACAACACCAAACCCTGAACTCGATCGGGATATTTGATAGCGTAGCTGGTGGCCACCCAGCCGCCCAGAGAGTGAGCGATTAAATAAACCTGTCGCAACTTCAAAGTATCGATGTATTGGGCGAGACATTCTACTTCCAAGTCGATCGAATAATGAATTTTCGGGCGTTCCGAGTCGCCAAACCCCAGCAAATCCGGTGCGAAACATTGGTAGTAGGGGCTCAAATGTTCGATCGTCCTCAGCCACTGACTGCTGTCGTGCCAAGAACCGTGCAAAAATACTAAATTCGGGCCTTGACCGACTTCGTGCCAAAAGATTTGCCCTACAGAGAGTTTTACCCGAGAATTTCGTAGCGGTGAGTACATCCGGTTAAATATTTAGTAATAAAAAGATGATTAATTTAATGTTCAGAGCTTGTGAATAAAAGTAGGAAAACAGTGAAAATTAATTCCACATTCATAACAGACAATTTTTGACCGCGAGGTAATTTCCGACTTTTCTCAAATTTGGATGCCCCGCGATTTACGCCAAAGTTGTCAGGCCTTGAAAATAGTCCTGTAAGTGTTGGTCGTTATCGTGGCTGAGCGCCCCCTCCGGCAGCGATGCGGGCAAAAAAGCCTCAACCTCGCTGACTTCAAGCGTATCCTGAACTTGCATCTTTCCCTCTACCTCTGCTGCCACCACGATACAAATCGAGTGCAGGCGAGGATCTCTATCGGCAGCCGAATAAACACCCACCAAGCGACGGATTTTGACTAAATCGAGTCCTGTTTCCTCCGCTAATTCCCGCCGCACAGTTGTGGGAATATCCTCTCCCCAATCCACCATACCTCCCGGCAGTGCCCAGCGACCGTTGTCGCGGCGGCGAATTAACACAATTCGCCCGTCAGGCAATACGGGAATCACCGCAGTACCAGTGACGGGATGTCGGAAAATCAGTCCCAGCAAAGTTTGTACAATTTGCCACAATCGACGCATAAACTCAAAAGCTTGTTTAGGAGAAAGTAATTTCAGGCCTGCTAGCTTGTAGCTCTTACTGCTTTTTTAGACATTTTATGACAATCTCATGCAAACGAGTAGTTATAACCATCGTTACGATGAACGGGT